>JAKIUY010000112.1 GCA_021647315.1 Victivallaceae bacterium | reverse complement strand
GAGTATAAAACGCCGAATGCTGTTTACCAAGAGGCTTGCAATGTGCAGTCAAGCATCTATAGTTAGGACAGAGTCTTTACACCTATCTTCTTATAAAAAGTAGTACAAGCTAAGGGGCAAGCGCAGTATGATACTATGAATACTAAAATTTGGAAGTTATAAATAATAAATGAAGGAAACATATAAGATGAAAAAAACGGTGCGTAAAGAAAAATGTATTATTACTTTTGCCCGTTCGTGGAATAGTGTGGTGGCGACGCGCTGTCTTGGCAAACATGGGGTTGAAGTTATTACCGGTGATAATCTTTATGTCGCGGCGAGTAATTTCTCATTTTACTCAAAAGGATTTTTCAGATACCCGGATCCGGACAAAGATCCGGCGGGTTTTATTGATAAATTGGTTAAAGTTTGCAAAAAATATCAGGCTGATGATACTGATTTAGTGTTGATGCCACTGCATACTGATAGTTTTATTGTGGCGGCTAATCGGGAACGTTTTGCAGGTTTGGCAAAGATTGTGCTGCCAGAACGCAGTAAGATTGATTTGATCGGTAACAAAGCGACTTTGGCTAAGTTCTGCAATGAAAACAGTATTCATACCCCGAAAACGGTGGTGATTGATGAAGGGGATGATTTTGCGGCGATTGCTGAAGCGTTTCCCTACCCAGCATTTTTAAAGATTTCTGACAGTAACGCGTCTGTTGGACTGCATAAGGTGGACAATGCTGAAGCGGCGGTGAACTATTTAAGTCAGGATGTGAAAAAATTTAATCTAACCGGATCTAATCTGGCTATTCTTCAGCAGGCGGTGCCGGGTGAAGATTATTGTTCGACTTTCCTGTTTGAACACGGTGAAATCAGGGCTTTAATGACCTATCATAATATTCTTGATTACCCACGTAAAAGCGGTATGGGGGCACTGCGTGAAACGGTTGATGCCGCGGCAATGGAAAATATCGGTGCACGATTACTTGAATTGGTCGAATGGCATGGGGTGGCTGAAATAGATTTCCGTTGGGATGGGGTCAATGAACCATATCTGATTGAAGTTAATCCCCGTTTCTGGGGCGGGTTGGGACAGTCCGTTGAGTCCGGTGTGGATTATCCCTATCTGTTGTTTAGATTGGCGGTTGACGGCCATATTGATCCGGTACTGCCCGAACGCAGTGATGTGAAGACTTTTAATCCCTGTCTGATGACCATGTTACTGCTGCAGGAATTTGTTGAATCCAAAGATCTTAAAGGTGAATTGAAGGATGTTTTCAGTTCATTTAAACAAGATTTAAAAGGTAATCAGCTGGTGGCGTTGAAAAATCTGACCGGGAATTTACCGAAGGCACTCAATCCGCTGACGCGACTGAAGGCGGTTGGTAAGTTACTTAAACAGAACCGTGGGGCGGTGGATGAACTGTTTAAAAAACGTGATCCGTTGCCGTTGCTCGGTTTGCTTTATCCACTGGCGGTATTTGTCAAGAATGGTAAGATTTCCCGTGATATGTTAGTCACCGGTGCCGGAAAAAGCAGCGACAGCGAAGAGCAGTAAGGTTATCTTTTGACGGAATCATTTTTTATTTTTATTAGTTCCGGCAGAGCCGGTTATTTTCAATTAAATTGGGATTTTCAAAAGGTGATCTATGAAGATTAGAAAACGGCATGTTATGCTATTTTTTGCTCTACTCTGCCTGCCGTTATTAATTTTACTGTTACCGGTGATGCTGATTGCCCGTTTCGGTCGTCCACGACGTGGAATAAGAGTTGCGCTGGCAGTTTCTGATCGTTGGCCGGCTTATCTCCAGTATGCCAGACTGCCGTATGATCTGGCAATTTTACGCGCCGGGGCTAAGGTGATTACGGTTACACCGAATAATATTGCTGAACTTGATAAACTGCTTGACCAGGTTGATGCCGTGATTGTTTCCGGTGGCGAAGATATTTCACCATTTTTCAGCTTGACCAAGCATTCAGGTGCCAGTGATACAAATATCAGACGCGATGAACTGGAAATGATGATGATCCGCAAAGCAGAACAACGTAACCTGCCGTTACTATGTATCTGTCGGGGCATGCAACTGTTGACCATGGTTCATGGTGGCCACTTGGTCTGTCATAACAATGATCCGGCAATCAGCAGAAAACATAAATCAACCATTTCGCATATGGCAATGCATCCGGTGTTCCCCGTTGCTGGTACTAAACTGGACGCTATCTTTAAACGGGAAAAAATAGGTGTAAACTCTATTCATCATCAACATGTTGGTAATCCGGGTGATTTAATCGTCTCAGGCCACAGTGATGATGATATTATCGAAGCCGTTGAGGTCAAAGGGCAGCGTTTTGTTCTTGGTGTCCAATGGCATCCTGAACTGCTGGCCATATTTGACTATCGTAGCGAAAAATTGTTCACTGCTCTAGTCGATGCCGCATGTGAGGGGGAGAAGTTAGAAGTTAGAAGTTAGAAGTTAGAAGTTAGAGACGGGGCTTCAAACACGAAGTATGGAGCTTGGCTGGGAGTGCTGGTCAGCCTGTATCGCCATAGCTCGCGACGGCGGGTCAGACCAGCATTTCCGTTTTCCTTGGGAACGATTTCTATCATAAAACAATCTTTGTTTAGCGGCACTAATCGCGATAACATTATCTGCTGTGTGAATAAAACAGTTACCGGAAATATGACGATTTTTTTACCTTCGTATGTTGTATTACAGGCATACGAAACTACCGTAACAGCTACAACTAAAGTGAATATCCCAACTGGCGGTTACGCAGTGTTTGAAGTAAACTAATATCCCCGGGAACGCTGAGCCTCGGCTCGGCACAAAAAAGCCCCCGGGAACGCTGAGCCCCGGCTCGGCATAATAAAACTTTGGAAAATCAACTATGCATAAACAACCTAATATTGTCCTGCTGTTCACTGATGATCAACGCTTTGATATGGTTAATGCTATCGGTGACAAGAATATCATAACCCCGAACCTTGACCGTTTAGTGGCCATGGGAACCACCTTTACCCATGCCCATATTCCGGGCGGAACCTGCCCGGCTGTCTGCATGCCAAGTCGGGCGATGCTCCATTCAGGTCGTACTTTGTTCCACCTTGACGCTTCCGGCACCTCAATTCCTGAAACGGATCTGACGTTGGGCGAAACTTTACGCAGTAATGGCTATTATAGTTTTGGCTGTGGTAAATGGCATAACGGTGGGGAATCTTTCAATCGCAGTTTCGATGATGGAGCAGAAATATATTTTGGCGGGATGTGTGATCATTGGAATGTTCCGGCCTATAATTTTGACCCGACCGGGAAATATGATAAAACGATTCCACGTTGTCCAGATCCGATGGCGGGTAAAGAGGTTATTCAACAGCCATGTGACCATATCAGTGCCGGCGTGCATTCATCTGATCTGCTGGCAGATTGTTCAGTTGACTTTATCCGTGAATATAACCGGGAACAACCATTTTTTCTCTATACGGCATTCCTGGCTCCCCATGATCCGCGAGTGATGCCGGAAGAATATCTGGCAATGTATGAACTGGATAATATTCCGTTACCGGAAAACTTTATGGGCGGGCATCCGTTCAATAACGGCGAACTTCATATTCGTGACGAAATGCTGGCCGATTTCCCTCGCACCCCGGATGAGGTACGCGAGCATATTATGGACTATTACGCGATGATTACCCATCTTGATGTTCAGGTTGGTCGGATTATGGCCGCTCTGGAAGAAAAGGGTGAATTGGCTAACACTATTATTATCATGGCTGGCGATAATGGCTTGGCGGTTGGTCAACATGGTCTGATGGGTAAACAGAATCTTTATGAACACAGTGTTAGAGTACCGCTGATCTGTGCCGGTCCCGGTATTCAGTGCAACAAACAGTCTAATGCTGCGGTCTATTTGCTTGATATCTATCCGACAATCTGTGAGACGTTAGGTATTACTGCACCTGAAAATGTTGAGGGAACAAGTTTTGCTTCGGCTTTTCAAGGAGAAGCTATCGGACGCGACTATCTCTATTTAGCCTATAAAGATTGTCAGCGCGGGGTGTCGGATCTTAAATACAAACTGATCGAATATGTGGTTGACGGTAAAAACACCATGACGCAGTTGTTTGATCTGAAAAATGATCCTTATGAATTGAATAATCTGGCTGACAGACCGGAACAGGCGACAAAACTCGCTGAATTAAGAGTACAATTAGTAGAAATGAGCAAAGAGTTGGACGATCACCAGCCGGAGCTAGGCGAAACCTTCTGGCAAGCAATGACATAACCGGCTTTGCCGGAAATAAAGACGGTAGCCTGCGACTTCTAAGACACGTTCGTAGTCACGAACCAGGCGCATGGGCAAATAATCCCCCCTTTCGGGGTTAGGCTTTTATTTCGTCTTCTACGAGTGTCGTTGAAAATCACAAAACTCGCACTTGTGCACCTTTTTCGTGTAGGGGCTGGCTAAAATATAATTTGTCACTGGATTTAAATATATAATCCAGTGAATATTCCCAGCCTTGATTACAGTGATATCACTTATTAGAATAGGCAATTGCAAAATATTTGAAAGGGATACCTATGATGGCTGATAAAAAACCTAATATACTTATTTTTATGGCGGACCACTTTATGGCGGATGCCGTCGCGGCGGGGATGTCTCAATGTATTACGCCGAATGCAGATAGATTAGCGGGTGCTGGGGTGCGCTTTACCAACGCATTTTGTCCGACTCCGCATTGCTGTCCGTCAAGAGCCAGCTTTCAGACCGGCGAATATCCGAGTGTTCATGGCGTGTGGAATAATGTCTCCAACCGTTGTGCCATCAATCGGGATCTCAACGACGGCGTATTGACAATGGGGGATCATTTGGGTGCCGCCGGTTATCAACTCTACTATTCCGGTAAATGGCATGTTTCTGACCTACGCTCACCGGCTGATTTTGGCTGGGATACCGGAGCCTGTTCGCCACCGGTGTTACAGTGGCAGACGAGTCGAATTGATGCATTTGAACCGGACGTTTTTACACAAATACCCTATAACGATGGAGATAGCGGCGTCCTGCGACGTCCAGGCTGGCAAGATCTCTCTTTTTACGGTGAAACTGAACATGATGATTCCGCCTGGCTGGAAAATCTGAAATTTCATGAGACGTTGGATAAAATAGACGAATATGATCAGAATGATGATCCATGGTGCATTATGTTTTCATGCAATCCGCCGCATGATCCCTACCAGGTGCCTGAAAAATATCTGAAAATGTATGATGATATAGATATTCAGCTCCCGGACAGTTATGCCGACGATCTGAAGGATAAACCGAATATTTATCGCCGGATGCGTTATCAAACCTGGAATCAGTTGGGTGAAGAAGGCACAAAAGAGGCGCGCAGACACTATTTTGCGCTTTGCACAATGATTGATGGTTGGTTCGGTCAGATGCTCGACAGACTCGAAGCCAGCGGACAGGCGGAGAATACAATTGTAATTCTGACCAGCGATCATGGTGATTATGCCGGTGCACATGGTCTGTTTGCCAAAGGTATTCCAGCATTCCGTGAAGGTTATAATATCCCGGCGATTATCCGTTGGCCGCATGCTGGTAGCCAACCGGGACGGGTTGTCAATGAACTGGTCTCAATCTGTGATTTTATGCCGACATTGCTTGACGCCGCCGGCTTGCCGTCCCCTGAAGTCTACGGACGCAGCCTATTGCCGTTCATTAAAAACGAGCCGGTTGACGATTGGCGTGATGATCTTCATTTTCAGATGAATGGGGTTGAACTCTATTACACCCAGCGTACGGTTATTACTGACAAATGGAAATATGTCTATAACGGTTTTGATTTTGATGAACTGTATGACCTTGAGCATGACCCGGGAGAAATGGTTAATCTCGCGCATCCCGACCGTTATGAAACATCTGCTCCGTTTGCCGCCAATGCAGCCGGGCAGTTTGTGCCATATCCACCCATGCCACCCGAACTGGACAAAGTACGCAAAGAGCTTTATCGCCGAATATGGAAATTTGCCCGCGAACAGCATGACCAGTTTGCCTATACACCCTATATCACCACCGGTCAGGCAGTATACGGCCCAAATACCGCCTTCGCTGAGCCCGTGGAAATTTAACAGCCTTGGCTCAACTGCTCTTACTCTCGAGTTGTCGACCTAGGCTAGGTCTGTCCCTGAAGGGACGAAAAACACCCACTAAAGCGGGAACTACAAACCTGTCTTTCTTCAAGCCTCATTTTTATTTTTTTTCTTTTTTACTTTGATTTTTTTCTTAATCGCTATATATTGCCTAGTTATATATCTATTTTGAAATAATTATCTAGAAGGAGTCATTATGCAACATACTGTCCTTATTACCGGTGGAGCGCGTGGAATTGGTTTCGGAATCGCCGATTTTTTCGCTACTGCTGGATATAAAGTCGCCATCTGTGATATCGGCACCGCTGAAGACAATGCTGACACCGTAAAAAAATTACGTGACAGCGGGGCGGCGGATGTTTTATATTGTCAGTGTGACGTTGCCGATACCGCCGCTCACAAGGTAATGATGGCAAATATCATTGAAGCATTCGGTTCGCTGAATGTGCTGGTCAATAATGCCGGGGTCGGCACTCAGGTTCGCGGCGATCTGTTTGACGCTACCGAGGAAAGCTTTGATTTTGTCCTTGGCATTAATCTGCGCGGTCCATATTTCCTGACGCAGACCGTTGCTAAACACATGATTGAACAGAAAAACGCTGATACTGAATTTGACGCATGTGTTATTAATATCAGTTCAATTTCATCTACCGTCGCATCACCGTCGCGTGGTGATTACTGTATTTCCAAAGCCGGAGTCAGCATGGCGACCAAACTTTGGGCGGTCCGGCTGGGTGAATATAATATTCAGGTCTACGAAGTCTGGCCAGGTGTCATCAAAACTGATATGACTGCTGCCGTGACCGGAAAATATGACAAACTTATCGATGAAGGTCTCTGCTTAACCAAACGCTGGGGATATCCCGAGGATATCGCCAAAGCCGTTCTGATGCTGGCCAACGGTACTTTGGCATACTCAACTGGACAAGTAATCAAAATTGATGGCGGCATGCTGGTAGACCGCCTTTAAGCTGGTTCTGATTTAAAAATACCCCCGTTCAGGTAGAGTTTAATTTATTTTTTCAGCATTCAAAGCTCAAAGTTAGAAAATAAAAGTTACGGTTTCAACCAAAATCAATTATAATATTAAAAATGGAAGTGTTAAAGATGGGAAAAATTACGGTAAACGGCAAAGATATTCCGGTCAAGAGTGTTCATACTCTGATTATCGGTAGCGGTGCGGCTGGACTAAATGCGGCGGTACGGTTGCATAATTCCGGTGTGACTGATATTGTTATAGTCACCGAGGGCATCCACATGGGTACCTCAATTAATACCGGCAGTGACAAACAGACCTATTACAAACTGGGGCTGTATGCGGAGGATAATGACTCGCCCGTGGCACTGGCAGGCACTTTCTATAATGGCGGCTCGATGCATGGAGACATCGCACTGGTCGAAGCTGCTCTTTCCGCCCGTGCTTTTTATCATCTGGTTAACATCGGGGTTGAGTTTCCCCGTGATCAGTACGGCCAATTCATCGGCTATAAAACCGACCACGACCCACTCCGTCGCGCTACCTCATATGGTCCATATACTTCACGTGAAATGTGTCTGAAACTGGTTGACGAAGTGAAACGTAATAATATCCGGGTGCAGGAAGACACTAATGTTGCCGCTTTGCTCGCAACTGAGGAAAATGGTGAAAAACGTGCTGTCGGTGCAATCGCCCTGAATGGTGAAGGCGAACTGGAAATATGGCAAGCCGAAAATACAGTGTTTGCGGTCGGTGGTCCGGGCGGACTTTATGAGACCAGTGTATACCCATCAGTGCATACTGGTGCAATTGGCTTGGCACTGCAGGCCGGTGCGAAAGCCCGCAACCTGCCGGAAGCTCAATATGGAATGGCTTCAATCAAATTCCGTTGGAACGTTTCCGGTACTTATATGCAGGTGCTGCCGCGCTTTATTTCGACCGCTGCTGACGGTGTCAGTGATGAACGTGAATTCCTGACCGAATACTTTGATGACGCTGGTAAAATGAATTCAATGATCTTTCTGAAAGGTTATCAGTGGCCGTTTGATACTGCAAAAGCGGCCAACGGCTCTTCGATTATCGACCTGTTGGTTTATCGTGAGACCGCATTGCGTGGGCGTCGGGTTTTTCTTGATTTCCGTCGTAACAGTTCAAATTTCAATTTTGATTCACTTGATGCGGAAGCTTACGAATATCTGGAAAAATCTCATGCCCTGTTCGGTACCCCGATTGAGCGTTTACGAAAAATGAATCCCCCGGCGATTTCGTTATATGAGGATCACAGTATTCATATTGTTGTTGAACCGCTTGAAATCGCAGTTTGTGCTCAGCATAATAACGGTGGTCTGGCCGGTAATATCTGGTGGGAATCTGAAAATATCAAACATCTGTTCCCGATCGGTGAGGTAAACGGTTCGCATGGTGTCTGTCGTCCGGGCGGTTCTGCTCTGAATTCCGGTCAGGTGGCAGGATTTCGCTGTGCTGAATTTATTGCCGCTAAATATAATAAAACTACGTTTGATGAAGTGGCGTTTGCTACTATCGCGGAAAAAACTGTGACGGAACTTTCAGCCTGGATTAATAAAGCGGCTGATGCGGAAACAGACTGGAAAAAATCCCGTCTGGAACTGCAGCATCGCATGACCGTAGCCGGAGCTCATGTTCGCAGTGAAATGCAGTTGCGCACAGCTGTGGCGGAAGCCTGGAAACAATATAAGACCCTCAAAGAGCAGGGTTGCGGTTACACTGATACTGCTGGTAAAATCGAAGCGGTGCGCAATATCCAGTTGTGCTTGGCTCATGCTGTTTATCTGGAAGCTACTTTACAAACGGTGGTTGACGGCGTCGGGTCACGCGGTTCCGCTTTGGTGGTTGATGAAGCTGGCAGTGAAATCCCGGGGCTTGACAGTGAATGGAACTTTATTCCGGAAAATACCATGTACCGTAATCAGGTTATGGAAAGTACCCTCGAAGCTGTCGGTCAAGTCACTGGGAACTGGCAGCCGGTTCGTGAACTGCCGATATGTGACGGCTGGTTCGAAAATGTCTGGGCCGATTATCGCGAGGGCAGAATATATGAGTGAACTATTTGATTTTTCGATCCTGCGTGAACTGCGCAAACAGGCTGGACTTAATATTGCTGAATTGTCAGCTCGTAGTGGCGTCTCGACCGCAGTTATCTCTAAACTTGAACGTAATCAGCATCTTGCCGGTCTGGAAACCCTATTCAAACTGAGCCGGGTTTTTAACTGTACCCCCGCCGATATTGTTGCTCTGGCAGAAACCAGTTATACCAGACGAACATCAGCCAAAGAGCATCGTTCAGATGATTTTATCTTCAGTGAAATTGCCTACGGCAATATTCGTTGTCTCTATGGTAAAGCGTCTGCCGGAGCAAAAGTTTCACGCCCGCACCTCCATAATGATGATTATGAACTCTGCTGGGTACTGAAAGGACGACTGCATTTTATTTTACCTCACGAAGAGTATGAATTAACCGCTGGCGAATCATTACAATTTGATGCCCTGCTAAAACATACCTACGAAGCCCTGGAGGATGTAGAATTGCTAATTATCCACGTTAAGAAGAAGTGAGGCTGGAAACTGGAAACTGAAAACTGGAAACTGGAAGACGGTGAAATAAAAGAATGAACGTCCAATATCGAACATCAGAACATCGAATTTTGAATGAAGTGATGGAATGCGAGAAATGCGGGAGCCGATCTTCCGCCGTCGCTTTTTGAGCTATGGCGCGACAAGCCGAGCGGCGAACGTAGTTTTTTATTTCACTGTGTCCACCAAGTCCACATCGTCCACTATGTCCACCACTATCAACAAACGAACAGGAAAGAAACGCCATGAAAAAGAACAATTACCGTAAAATATCCATCCTGAAAACTGCGGCCGATTTCGCCGCCTACTGCGATACTTTAGACATTCCGATCAAATTTGATGCAACGATGCAAACTGATGCCAAGGCGCCATTGGCGGAGTCTTATAAATTGCGCAGCAAAACTATCGGCAATCGCTGGGCTATTTTGCCGATGGAGGGTTGGGACTGCACCCCGGAAGGGGCGCCAAGCGAATTGACCGAACGCCGTTGGCTTAGATTCGGGATCAGCGGCGCCAAATTGCTGTTCGGCTGCGAAGCAGCGGCAGTCATGCCGGAAGGGCGCAGCAATACCCGGCAGATGATGATGAATGAAACCACTGTTGACGCGATTGGTGCGTTGCGGCAAAAAATGGTTGATCTGCATGCTGCAAAGTTCAGCACTGCCGATGATCTTTATGTCGGACTCCAGTTAACTCATTCCGGTCGTTATTCGCATCCACACGACGATAAAATACTTGAATCACGCACCGCCTACGCCCATCCGTTACTGGATAAAAAATTCGGCAATGATCAGCATAATGTAGTAACTGACGAAGAGATTACCGGTATCATTGCCCATTTTATCACTGCAGCAAAACTCTCTTATCAAGCTGGATTTGATTTTGTTGATATCAAACATGCCCATGGTTATCTCGGCCATGAACTGCTCAGTGCCGTTGACCGTCCCGGCAGCTATGGCGGCAGTTTTGCCAATCGCACCCGTTTTTTCAGAGAAATTGTTGCCGGCATCAAGCGTGAAGTGCCGGAACTGGATATTGCTGTTCGGCTCAGTCTGTTCGATTTTTTTCCGTTTGAGAAAGGGGAGGGGAATATTGGACAGCCAATGGCTTTCGAGGGTGAATATCGTTATGCCTTTGGCGGTGACGGCACTGGGTTGGGGTATGACCTGAGTGAAACCGTCAAATTTATCGAACTGGCACGTTCGTTGGGTATAGAAATGATCTGCACTACCGTCGGCAGTCCCTACTACAATCCGCATATTCAACGTCCCGCCTATTATCCGGTCAGTGACGGTTATCTGCCGCCCGAAGATCCATTGTTAGGCGTGGCACGCCAGATAAAATGTGTTGGAGAGATCAAACGTCGTTTCCCGGATGTCGCCTTCATCGGTTCGGGTTATACCTACTTGCAGGAATGGCTGCCGAATGTCGCCCAATATGCCGTAGCCAATGGTATGACCGATTTTGTCGGTATCGGCCGTATGGTCTTGTCATATCCAGAAATATGCACTGATTCATTAACGGGGAAAACACTTGACCGGCGTCATATCTGCCGCACCTTCGGTGATTGCACTACCGCCCCGCGTAACGGTCTAATTTCAGGCTGTTATCCACTGGATGAACATTACAAACAACTGACCGAAGCACTGTTATTAAAACAACTGAAAAGCAAAAAGTAGCATAACCGTCCCGGTTGTGTATTTCAAAGTAGCATAACCGTCCCGGTTGTGTATTTCAATACAATATAAATTGTATTTAGTGTCTGAATGAAAACGTGGTCTAGAAGCTGTTTTTTGTTGGAGTACAGGCTTTAGCCTGCATAAATAATTAATACATGGGAATGGCTAATGGCACGAGTTAATAGATAATTTTACCCTGATGAAGCCGCAATTTTAAAATTTACCATTTGGAAAATCATGAAAACAGGCTAGATTGATCTGCAAAACAATATATGTAGAATTTGTAACTTAAAGTCCTTTTAAAGGGGACGTTAAACATGGGATTAAATATGCAATTAATTAGAAAAAAATATTATTGGCTGACAATATTGATTGTTGTTTTTAGCACAATTTTAAGCGGTAATCTATTTGCCGTAGAAAACAGCTCATTGAAAGCGGCAATTGTGGCTGATGTTGTAGCCTTAGACAAACTTCCCAAAGCCAAACAGAGTGGTTTTTGTGCAAAATCACTCAAAAAATGGCAGCAGGCCGCTGATATGGGCATCCCCGAAGCCGAATATCTTATCGGAAGATGTTATTATTTGGGTCACGGAGTAAAGAAAGATTACAAACAAGCTGTGAAATGGTATTGCAGGGCGGCAGAACAGGGAAATGCAGATGCACAAAATAACCTTGGGCTTTGTTATGCTAATGGTATAGGAGTTAAGAAAGATTATGGCGAAGCTGTAGAATTATTTAAAAGAGCTATTGAACAAGAATATAATAAACCCCAATTGTATCTGTATCTCGGTGTCTGCTACTATAAAAAGAAAAACTATAAAGAAGCATTTAAGTACCTTTGGGAAAGTGCGAAACTTGAAAATATCGAAGCGCAGGGGTTAATGGGATTTTATTATGAAAATGGTATAGGAGTTAAGAAAGATTATGGCGAAGCTGTTAAATGGTTCCGTAAAGCCGCTGAACAAGGAGATATTTCTTCGCAGTGTGAGCTTGGACGCTGTTATGAATACGGCATTGGTGTAAAACTAAATCATAGAGAAGCATTTAAATGGTATCGTAAAGCAGCCGAACAGGGGGATGCGGATGCACAAGCTAAGCTTGCTTCGTGTTACTATAGCGGTATTGGAGTTAAGCAAAATTATCAAGAAGCATTCAAATGGTATAGAAAAGCGGCGAAACAAGGCGAAAAATGCGCAAAAATTGGATTGAGTCTCTGTTATCTCAAAGGACAAGGTGTCAAGAGAAATTACTACGAAGCGGCTAAATGGTATAGAGTATCACTGTTATCGAAAAATAATGCTTCTCAGGATTGTCAATATAATTATCAAATAAAACAAGCACATAGCCAAGCAATAGAGTCATGTTACAAAGATGCACAACAGGGCAATCAAGGGGCAGAGTATATGATTGCATTATGCTATAGCGAAGGATGGTATTTTGAGAAAAATCTAACTGAAGCGGTAAAATGGTTTCATAAAGCAGCAGAACAAGGAAATCTTCATGCACAAAGTGCACTGGGAAATTTTTACTGGATGGGATATGGAGTAAAAAAGGATGACATGAAATCAATCAAATGGTTTAGAAAAGCGGCAGAACAAGGCGACAAGTTTGCAATAGATATGCTTAGCAACCGCTATAAAGATGGTTGGTTAGGGAAGAAAGATATGGCTGAAGCTGAAAAATGGCAGCATAAAACAGCAGAACGAGGAGATGAGGAGCAAAATTCTATTTAGGTTTTTGTTATACTGAAGGAGTTACTGTTAAACGGGATTATAAAAAAGCAGTAAAATGGTATCGTAAAGCAGCGGAACAGGGCGATTCAGATGCGCAATATGAACTGGGGCTTTGTTATGCTAATGGTATTGGTGTTAAACAGGATTATAATGAAGCAGTCAAATGGTTTAAAAAAGCCGCTAAGCAGGGCAATGAAGATGCCATTGAAAAATTAGAGGAACTTGGGAAGAATAAACGATAGCGGAGCTATTTTCACCGATTGATTCATTTTAACAGACTTTATGGTTAAGTTTAATGAGTTAGGGCAATCAGCGGTAGACGGACAGTTATTGGATAGGAGGGGATTTTTTCTTGCAGTTTTTTTGCAATGAGCAATATTGTTAGAATCTGATAGCTTTCGAACCGTGATTTTATCGGTTGTTTTGATATGAGTTTTAGATTGCAATGTATGATCAAACATCTATATTAATCTGGCTGGTAAATACTAGACATGAATGCGGGCGGGACGCCCGCGGTCCCAGGCAAATGGAGAATGTGGGAGCCGATCTCCGAGCGGCGAATAGTAAAAACGGAGCAGGCGAGATGCCCGCGGTCCCAGGGTAAGGCAATAATAAAAAATGAGAAGTAGAGTATGTCAGAGAAAAAAGATGAAATGATTGTCTATTATGATCGTCAGAGTGGGCGTTTATGTGAGGAGATCGTGATGGGCGAAGGGGCGATCCGCTGGGCCTATCAAACTTTGTCGGGAAAAATATTTTCACGTTTTATTTTTGGTAATGCGCTGTTAAGTCGGCTGCTTGGCTGGTATTTTGATTCATCACTGTCACGTGATCAGATAATGAAGACAATTATTAATTTGCAGATTGATGAAAATGAATTTTTAGAATCAAGCGGTACATTCAAATCATTTAACAGTTTTTTTACCCGTAAATTAAAAGCTGATGCGCGTCATTTTTCGGTGGATGAAAAAATTATTGTTTCACCCGCAGACGGTCGGGTGTTGGTCTATCCTGATGCGACGAAAAACAGTTTAATTGAGATCAAAGGGATGAAAGACAGAGTCACTAATTTTGTTGGACAAACCCCGTTGGGCAGAGAGTTCGATGAGTGTTCAGTCATTGTGGTGCGTCTCTGTCCTTCAGATTATCACCGTTACCATTTCCCGTGTGATGGGGTAGTTGGTGAACAGGGAGCTTGTTCCGGGGCTTACCACTCGGTCAATCCGCTTGCGTTAGATGTCGAAGAGAATATTTTTTGCAAGAACAAGCGTGAATACACCATTTGTACTAATGATCATGGTAAGTTTATCATGGCGGAAGTCGGTGCATTTGGGGTTGCCGGGATTATTCAGACCTATAAAAATGATAGATTCAGCAAAATGGATGAAAAGGGCTATTTTAAATTCGGGGGCTCAACTGTAGTGTTGGTATTCCCCAAAGGAATGGTTCAATTCAGTAATGATTTGGTCGAACAGTCAGCCGCAGGCTACGAAACCCTATTACATGTCGGTGAAACGATCGGGTGTTTTATATAGAGTATAGCTATAGAGGCAATTTCAAAAGTCTCCACGGCAGATTTTGATTTTGGATGGCATCTTTTGAGATCACCTCTACAGTCAAAAAATTGCAGAATAATTTTATATTCAGAGGATGAGTATGAACCGAGCAGTTGAAAAGCAGTTAACTGAACGTGCTTTGGCACTCGGAAATAGTGGCAATGGTGCAGATAGCAAAAATGCATTACATGATTCTCAAAGATATTGCGGTAAATCCAGCGGAGAAAGAGTACAACCGAAGAGATGCAGAGAAAGCCGTCTCAATCATCGAGGAGGCGTTGCGTATCAGAGAGCAGCAAGCAGTGCATCAGTGTCAGCATTTAACTGACTTCACTGCCAAATATCATGGTTCTTTTTTGATAGCCTAGAGTGGTGATTGCAAAACTCTTTGCGGCAGATTTATGATAAAGTCTCTATTTTTGATTGACATTTATCTATTCTCTATTAAGTTTATTGAGGGGGCTGATGCTTCCTATATGCCAAATGGCAATTTTCACAATGTAAACAAGGAGTAATATCATGGGTAAAGCAAGAGACAGTAAGAAAGAGACGAAAAAAGAACCTGCAATGACTGCTAAAGAAAAGAAAGCAGCCAAAAAAGCTAAAAAACAGGCTAAAAGTTAAATAAACCGGCGTTGCTGGATTTTTTTTGGACAGGATTAACAAGAGTGACAAGATTTTTATTTTAATTTAATAGGGTGAGTCCATAATTTTGTGTAAATGATTTTTTCCTATGATATGATAAATTTAATTTAGCATTGTATTTTTGAAGCGCCAGCTTCAACTCTTAAAAAAAGCGCATAAAAATCTCCGTAGGAGATG
>JAKIUY010000211.1 GCA_021647315.1 Victivallaceae bacterium | reverse complement strand
AATGCCAGTAAAATGAAGTTTTTTTTAAAGAGAACTTAACTTGGCCGGAACCGCAGGGAAAAAAATATTGGCTAATATTTATTAGTACAACAAGTTATTATAAAGATCTTTATATCATCCTTAAATTGGATGCCGAATATGTTAACTTTAGACTAGAAAATTTAACCCAACTTTTCTAATATAATTAGCTTTAATGACTTGTCAAGGTTGAAAGA
The DNA here is from genome assembly GCA_021647315.1 of Victivallaceae bacterium. GTDB lineage: Bacteria > Verrucomicrobiota > Lentisphaeria > Victivallales > Victivallaceae > JAKIUY01. The sequence continues at coordinate 2,561 of JAKIUY010000211.1, read as the reverse complement.
TGAATTATATTTCATAATAACATTCTATTTGACATGATAGTAAGTTTAAGGATATCATCCATGATTACACCGCCGGAATAACTTTGGAATAAATTCAAAAAGTAGTTAGTTTTGAATCTAACTTTATATTTGCTCTTTGCGTCTGGCACGTGACTGCGAACGTGTCTTAGAAGTCGCAAGCGACTGGTGCTACACCTTTTTTGAATGAGTTCTAACTAGACCTTAGTTACATTGCTCAATGTTGCATATACGGGATATGGATAGCGGATGCCGAATGGAACCTGGGCTTTGATTACATCGATGCTGCCGTCGATATCAAGGTATTGCTCTTCGAGGTGTCCGCAGATAACTTTCGCTATAACCAGCATGTGTGAGCCGACATCCAGCTCTTTCCAGTAGTGGCATTCAACGTTAGCGACACATTCTTTGATTAATGGCGTGTTAATTTTAGTTGCAGGTTCAGTCGTCATTCCGGCATGATCAAGTTCACTTTCGGTCGGGGGAGTTTTAATAGCACATATTTCCAGTGTATCAGCATTTTCGATATGGGGGATATTGATCACGAATTCTCCGGTACGTTTGATATTCTGATAGGTATGGCTGGATTTACCAATGGCGATAGCAATTTCCTGTGGACCGACATTCGTATAGGCTCCGAATGTTCCGGCGTTAATTATACCGTTTTCATGTAGGGTGGTAATAATCATACAAGGCCGCGTCCTGCACAATTTGGTTACTTTTGATTCAATCAGTTTTTTACTCATTCAAATCACCTGCTGTTTTCGTCCAATGCACTTTCATTATTGCAAACCATATTTGCTACGAATTTCTTTTACCTCTTTTTGTACGTCCTGAGTTGCTATCATCAAGACCTCGTTCAATTGCTTCACGAACATAAATTTTATGCATAAGGTCATCCCAGGTTGCAGTTTCCGGTAATCTATTAATCATTTCATGAGCTTGCTCTTTTATCATTGTTGCTGACATAACGAATTCCTTATTAGAGTTTATCAGTCTGTTCTATACTATTTAAACATACACATTAAATAATAAAAAATCAAGCTGGTTTTTGCTTAACCGTTCTGGAAAAAAGTGTCAAAAGGGTGTATCTTTTATGTTTGTGATGCAATAGTATTATATTATTCAAATAAAGGTTTAAAAATTATGAGTTACGATAAGATTAAAGTCCCGGCAGGTGAGAAGATAACTGTTGATGCTAATGGTAAATTGTTGGTGCCGGATAATCCGATTGTCGGTTTTATTGAAGGTGATGGTATTGGTGATGATATTACCAAAGCTTCAATGAAAATTTGGAATGCTGCTGTTGAAAAAGCCTATGGCGGTAAACGTAAAATCAGCTGGATGGAAATTTATGCCGGCGAAAAAGCGACAAAAGTTTATGGCGAAAATGTCTGGCTGCCGGAGGAGACTATTGACGCGGTTAAAGATTATTTGGTTGCGGTTAAGGGACCTTTGACCACGCCGGTTGGTGGCGGAATACGTTCGCTGAATGTTGCATTGCGTCAGTTACTTGATCTTTATGTCTGCCTGCGTCCGGTACAATATTTCAAAGGTGTACCTTCACCGGTTAAGGCACCTGAAAAGACCGATATGGTTATTTTTCGTGAAAACTCTGAAGATATCTATGCGGGGATTGAGTGGGATGCCGGAACGCCTGAAGCGAAAAAAGTTATTAAGTTTTTCCAGGAAGAGATGGGCGTGGATAAGATCAGATTTCCTGAAACTTCAAGTATCGGTGTAAAACCGATTTCTAAAGAGGGTACCGAACGTCTGGTTCGGGCGGCAATGAAATATGCGATTGAAAACAACCGGAAAAATGTTACCTTAGTTCATAAAGGTAATATTATGAAATTCACTGAAGGCGGCTTTAAAAACTGGGGTTATGATTTGGTTCGTAAAGAGTTCGCTGATGTGGCGATTCCTGCTCCTGATTGTGATTGGCAGGCACCTGAAGGTAAAATACTGGTAAAAGATTGTATTTGTGATGCATTCCTGCAGCAGATTCTGACTCGTCCGGATGAATATGATGTTATTGCGACTATGAACTTGAATGGTGATTATGTTTCTGATGCGTTGGCGGCATGTGTCGGTGGTATTGGTATCGCGCCGGGCGCAAATATTAATTATGTGACCGGATTGGCGATTTTTGAGGCAACCCATGGAACGGCCCCTAAGTATACCGGCATGGATAAGGTTAATCCTTCTTCACTGGCGCTGTCAGGTGAAATGATGTTGCGCCATTTAGGTTGGAATGAAGCGGCTGATCTGATTGTTCATGGTATCGAAAAATCTATTTTGGCTAAAACTGTTACTTATGACTTCGCCAGATTGATGGATGGCGCGACTGAAGTGTCATGTTCAGGTTTCGCTGACGCAGTAGTCAAAAATATGGGCTAATATAGCTCATAACGATGTAGATAGTATGAGAAGGTTGACCTCCTCAGCCGAAGTGTGATATATTATAATCACCTTCAAATAACTAACGCACTAAAAAGTGCAAGGAGATCAACCATGAGTAACAATAGCATAGAATTAGTAAT
>JAKIUY010000111.1 GCA_021647315.1 Victivallaceae bacterium | reverse complement strand
AATAGTTAGACATTATATCTCTCCAATGTTTATGGGGTTTAAGTGAGATATAATATATTACATTTTTACTTACAGGTGGTACACTTTCAAGTGACCATGGGTGGTACACTTTGGGTGACCGCTAACACAAATGCATTCTTATAGTTAGTTTTCTGTGCCTGTTTAAATTCAACAGCGCAGCCCTTTAATAGCTTTTAGATCGCAAAATGGTACTTAGTACAGCGTAAACCTTAAACTGACGCACCAAGTCTTGCTCTTTCATGTTTTTTCTTTATGATAAAACATTTACATAGCTAAGGCTATGCGCATATATTTATCATTTTGAAAAAAGCAAAAAATAACTACGACTTATCCGACATTTTAAGCTGTACACTGCACTAGTTGGGTTAGCAGAGAAATTGATTTGGTGGAGCTCGAGGCTTGTTGGGTGAACTGTTATCATGGACAAAGAAGAATCTATCGGCAGCGACAATCTGCTGTCTGATAAAATAAGAGTTAGGTGATATATCAGATGTATTGAGTTCTGCGTATAACGCAAGACCGGCACATATTGTACATTCTATATGTTCAACGTTTATATCAAAATGAACTTGCTCTGAATCATTCGGCTGCTGCTGTTTTCCCTGGATCGAACAGGATGCATTGCAACTCTGATGAAAGAGCGGGTGAATGACCTCCCTACCGATAAAAAGTAGCAGGGCCGATGCAATAAGCATGTTTTTAAATATATTTTTGGAGTGTTTTAACATATATAGTTGCCGTCTGGATATTGTTTACTTATAAGAAATAATATATACCGTATAAAATTGTGTTCAATTTTATATCTTAAAAAAATCAGCTTTATATTTCATCGTATGAATTATTGCCGTTTTTGAATTGTCATAACTGCTGTCTGGTACCCGATTGTATTACTTTCTGGTTGTCTCGGCTTCCAGTATTTTTGTAAGTGTTTCCACCGTATCCGGATGTTCATTTGCCACGTTGCTTAACTCGTGCACACCTTCCTGAATGTGATACAGGAGCAGTGATGGCTTGCGCCTTTGACACTACCTTGGTAAATTTTGATCAGATTGAGTATAATATGTTGAATTTATCATGAGAGGTTTATATTGCAATTTTTCTGGGAAATTTTTTTATATGCCGAGCTGGGGCTCAGCGTGCCTGGGGAAGCTTGGGCGTATTGCTTCTACAAGTAAATTTTGAAGCGCGGTGATTCTTCACCGCTTTTTCTCTTGACGGTTAATATGCATTAGACAGAGCTCTTATGGAGTATTATCACTAAGCTGTTCGCTGCCTGGAGGTCGGCTCCTACATTAGACTGATTGCATCGACATCGACGTAGATGTCAATGTCTTTGGGGCGTTTGCCGTGCAGCACTTCGTGACGGATTTTCTGCCGGAGATATTTTAGTCGTGGACCACGGAACATTATCATATAACGCCATTTTTTCTTGATACGTTCGATTGGAGCCGGTTCGGGTTCGGTAACGATAACTTCTGGGTGGCAAGCCGGGCGGATGCGTTCAAAAAAATCATAGGCGCAAGCGCAGGCGGCATTTTGATCTTCGCCTCTGAAATGGATGGTGATCAAGTGTCCTTCCGGCGGATAACTGAGCATTTTGCGTACTTCCATATCATCTTCATAGAATGTTTTATAATCATTATGGGTGGCGTATCTGATGGTGTCATTTGAGGGATTGAAGGTTTGGATCAGCACTTCACCGCTGATGTCACCACGTCCAGCGCGTCCTGCCACCTGAGTCAACAGTTGGAAGGTGCGTTCCGGTGCTCTGAAATCTGGGATATACATGCTTTGGTCAGCATTGATAATTCCGACCAGGGTAACTTTAGGAAAATGAAGCCCTTTGGCAATCATCTGAGTGCCAATCAGAATATCTATTTCGCCGCGTCTGAAACTATCCAGCGCGGTTTCGTATGACGCTGCACTGTGCATGGTATCAGAATCCATTCTGATAATTCTGGCATCTTTGAATACCGCCCGGGCCATGGATTCGATTTTTTCCGTGCCGATGCCGGAATAACGTATTTCAGGCGATTTACAGGCCGGACAGGTCAGGTGGGCTTTGATAACATCTCCACAGAGGTGACAGGTGAGGGTTTCGCGTTTTTTGTGATAGGTATAGGGAATTGAGCAGTTGGGGCATTCCGCGACATAGCCGCACTGTTCACAGAGCATCTGGCGGGCAAAACCGCGCCGATTGAGGAACAGAATAGTCTGTTCGCCTTTATAGAGACGGTCGTAAACTGCATCGACGAGTATTTTTGAAAAGATTGATGCTTTACCGGTTTCCTGGGATCCGAGGCGCATATCAACTACTTTCATGGTTGGCAACAGCCGGTCATCAATCCGTTTGTTCATTTCAATCAAACTGTATTTTCCGTTTATCGTGTTGGCGTAAGATTCAAATGACGGGGTGGCTGAACCGAGGATCACGACGCATTTTTCAAAATGTGCACGGACGACAGCAACATCGCGTGCATGATAACGTGGTGCTTCACCCTGTTTGTAGGAGTTTTCATGTTCTTCATCGACAATAATCAGTCCGAGGTTGCGGAATGGCGCGAAGAGGGCTGAACGCGCCCCGACGGCAATTTGTACCTTGCCCTCGCTGACCCGGGTCCATTCATCAAAACGTTCGCCTTCAGTCAGTCGGCTGTGGAGCACACTTATCATATCACCAAAACGGGCTCTGAAACGGCGGACGGTCTGTGGGGTCAGGGATATTTCAGGCACTAGGACAATTGAGTCTCTGCCCATTTTCATAGCTTTAGCTATTGCCTGGAGATATACTTCAGTTTTGCCACTGCTGGTCACGCCGTGGAGCAGAATGGTATGACCTTTTTCCGGTTGATTAAGTTTTTCATATATCTGTTCTAATGCCGCCTGTTGCTCTGCTGTTGGCTCCTGGGGCTCGGAGGCCATTATTCTGGCCGAATCATAAGGGTTGCGCCTGACAACTACCTCTTCCATGGTCACCAGTTTTTTGGAGAGCAGGGTTTTCAGCGGTGATGCGGTGACGCCGGCTTCCGCGAGGAGTTGATCCTGACTGACCTGTTGATGAATCAGCAAAGTGCGTAAAATCGCGATTTGACCTTGAGATGGTTTCTTTTCGCCATGTTCAATAATAAATTTTTCTGTTTCAGCACTGTCGGTAATTGAATATAGTTTTAATGTTTTGTGTTTAACCTTGCCACTGCGGACGGCACGTGGGAGTAGAGTTCTGACGGCCTGTTCCTGACTGCAACAGTAATAGTCAGCCATCCATTCGCCCAGTTTAACCAGTGGTTCTGGAATCTTGGTATGTTTCTCACATAACGAGGCGATGCTTTTGAGTACTTTGTTGTAGGACGTATGGGTGCCGATTGCCAGGACATAACCGTGCCGCATACTGCGCCCGAATGGCACATTGACCTGGGATCCAACATGAACCTGACTACTAAGGTTATCAGGAATATAGTAATCGAACCCCTTGTCAAGAGAAAGATCGATGATGACTTTGGCAATTTTCATAGATAACTTTTTTGTTTTTGTGCTAATATACTTGTTTTAGGTTAAAATCTAAACTTTTATTTTTTTAATCTAATTAGGAAATTATTACGCTACGCTTCATCTGTCACTGCGTTCGGGTAGGTATTTCCGCTAGTAGTTTCACTTCGTGGTTTTCAACAGGCGACATCATGGCGACACTCGTAGAGGACGAAGTAAAATCCATAATCCTCCATTGGGGATTATTTGCCTATGCACCTGGCACGTGACTACGAACGTGTCTTAGAAGTCGCAGGCTACTGTTTTAAGTTCCGGCAAAGCCGGTTATATTTATTTGAACGTCAAGAGTCAAATAAACAAACTAAAAACTACCCGTAACGGGTATAAATTATCGCTTAATCTACTATTCATAATCTATACCTGCAATCTTAGATATAAAAAAACAGAAAAATTAAACTCAATTGAGTTGGAGTTATTGTTATTGGTGGATTAAGGTAAGAGCATAATAATATAACATAAGGATAATAATGGCCTATAAGAAATGGATAAATGCCTGTGACAACCAAAAAGATCTGATCGAACGTTTGACGCGGAAGTTTTCGCGCCCGGTGGCAATGTTTCTTGCCGCCCGTGGCGTGGAAGAGGAGCTCGTAGAGCAGTTCCTCAATCCTAAATTAGGTGATTTGAGTGATCCGTATCGGTTTCCAGGGATACAAGATGCAGTTGCACGTATTTGGCAGGTAATTGAAAACGGTGGCAATATCATGATTCACGGTGATTATGATACTGATGGCGTTACCGGAACTGCACTGATAACCACAGTATTGCGAAAAAACGGGGCGAATGTTTTTCCGTTTATTCCGCATCGTTTTGAGGATGGCTATGGTTTTACACCGGATTCACTGGAGAAAGCATTGGTTGGCATGAACGGTGAATGTGAGTTGTTGATTACGGTTGATTGCGGGATTACCAGCAATGAGGCGGTGGTGGCTGCAAATAAACGCGGCATTGAGGTTATTATTACCGACCATCATGAACCGTCAAGTGAGTTGCCGGAGGCCATGGCAATTCTTAATCCCAAAGTTTATGATGACCTTAAAGACCTGCAATTGTTGGCCGGAGCCGGTGTTGCGTTTAAATTATGCCATGCATTCATCAAATATGGGCGGGCTAATAATATTGGTGGTTTTTCTACTGACTTGAAAACTTTTCTTGATTTAGCCTCACTTGGTACTGTGGCGGATATTGTGCCGTTGACTGGAGAGAATCGGGTAATCGTAAAACACGGGGTTGAGGTGTTGAAAAAGCAGCTTCGTCCCGGAATTCGTTCACTGTTTGAAGTTGCCGGCCTTAAAGGTAAATTCAACCCTTCTGATATAACTTTCCGGCTTGCTCCCCGGCTTAATGCTGCAGGCAGGGTAGGGGATGCGACTGAGGCATTGCACTTGCTGTTAGCTGACAGTATTGTTGATGCTTTTCAAGCGGCCAGGCGGCTGGATGAATATAATAAGATTCGCCAAGGGAAGGAACTTGAAATATTTAATGAGGCTCAAAAACAGATACATGAGACTATTGATCTTGACAACAGGCGTTCAATTCTAGTTGCCGGGCATGAATGGCATCAGGGGGTAATCGGTATTGTTGCATCACGTCTGGCCCGTGAATATAATCGTCCGGCAATTGTGCTGACCATTATGAATGGAACCGCCTATGGCTCAGGTCGCAGTGTCAGCAACTTCAATCTGGTTGAAACTTTGCGGAGCTGTTCAGATCTACTGGAACGTTTCGGTGGACATCCCATGGCGGTCGGGGTTGGCCTGTTGTCAAAGAATATTGAAAAGTTTGCCAAGGCATTTGAGGTGGAGACGAAGAAACATTTCAGTGCCGAGGATATGGAGCTAACTGTTGATTATGATGGTGAACTTGAACTTGAAGATATTGATGATGGATTTTTCAGTTTTCTTGAACGGCTGATGCCGTTCGGTCATGGTAACACTAAACCGGTATTCAGATTCAATGATCTGGAAGTTGTTAAATGTTATGCTGTCGGTAAAGGACATTGCCGTGGAATGCTGAAGAGTAAAAGTAATCACTCAATTAACTTTATTGCTTTCAATCGCAGTGTGAATGAAGTTACAACCGGGATATTTGATGTTCTGGCGACCCCGGAACTGAATGACTATTTCAATGAACCGAAACCTCAGCTTCATATTCATGATTTGAGATTGGTTTATTAACTGGAAACTGGGTATTTGGGCTGATGTGTTTTATCACATTAGTCCCAGACCCATAAGTCCCATAAATTTTAAAACAGGAGATTATTATGCAGAAAGATATTCAAACTCCGGATGCTGCTGAAATGCAGGCACAGATTACTATCATGGGGGAAAAGGCGCGGCAGGCGGCGCATCGTTTTGTCTCCATGACTACGCAAGCGAAAAATAACTGCCTAAACCTCATGGCGGATGAAATTGATAAATCTGCGGAAGAGATAATTGCGGCTAACGCTATAGATCTTGCCAATGGTCGGGAAAATGGTTTGTCAAATGCGATGATTGATCGGTTAACCCTCAATCAGGAACGTGTTAAAGGCATGTCTGACGGGTTGCGTGAAGTGGCGCGGTTGGATGATCCGGTCGGTAAAACATTGTCAAATATTGTTCGTCCCAATGGGTTGAAAATTGAAAAAATATCGGTGCCGATCGGCGTAATCGGCATTATTTATGAATCACGGCCAAATGTTACAGTTGATGCTGCCGGACTCTGTTTCAAAGCCGGTAACGCGGTTATTCTGCGTGGTGGCTCGGAAGCGATTAACTCAAACCGGATTCTGGCTCATTGTCTTAATCGGGCAGGGGTTATGGCTGGTTTGCCGGACGGTGCGGTGCAATTGATTCCATGGGCTGACCGTAAAGCGGTTTCCATGATGGTGAAGATGGATGCCTATATTGATCTGATTATTCCACGCGGCGGCGAAGGGTTGATCCGGGCGGTGGTTGAACAGGCCACGATTCCGGTAATTAAACATTACAAAGGTGTCTGTCAGCTGTTTATTGATGCTGAATGTGATATGGAGATGGCACTTCAGGTAGTAGAAAACGGTAAATGTCAGCGTCCAGGCGTCTGCAATGCGGTTGAAACTGTACTGATTCATCGCGATGTCGCTGCTAAGTTTGTTCCGGCATTTGTGGCTAATATGGACGATAACGGGGTTGAATTGCGTGGAGACGCGACATTTGTTGAACTTGCCGGTAAAGATATAAAACTGGCGGTTGAAGATGATTATTATGCTGAATTTCTCGATCTGATTCTTGCAGTTAAGATCGTCGATGACCTTGGCAGTGCAATTGAACATATTAATAAATACGGTTCGGGTCACAGTGATGGCATTATTACTGAGATTCCGGCTAGTGCCAAACGTTTTCTGCTTGAAGTCGATTCGTCAACGGTTTATCATAATGCTTCAACCAGATTTACTGATGGCGGTGAGTTTGGTATGGGTGCTGAAATCGGTATCAGCACCGACAAACTACACGCCCGTGGTCCAATGGGGCTACCTGAATTGACCACCTATAAATATTTAGTCCGTGGTGATGGACAGATACGTTAGTGAGGGAATTGAATTTACGGATAAAATACGGATATTTTAATTTTATGGTATATATTTATATATGGATAAAATAAGGATACAATATGGATATTTACATCGATAAGTTAAATTTTGATTTCTCTGTCAGTCAAAAAATACTAAATTTTGTTGCCCAAGTAGATATTTATAAGGGGAAATGGATATTTAAAAGAGCTACGTGAAATTGCGACTATTGAAAGTATTGGATCGATATTTCTGAAGATATGGTAGGGGGTAGAGTTGAGTGTGAGTGCGGGGCTATTTTTGAAGTACCGGATTTCAATTCTGACAATGATGAGCCGATTAGTTCAGTAGTTCAGAGTATAATATTAAAACTTGAAGAAATCGTTGGAAAATCTATAGAAATACTTCAACAATACAACGCAATATAGATGTTATGAATAAATTCCCTAAAATAGCGGCTTTTTATACTATCGGCTGCCGGCTGAATCAGGCTGAAAGTGCCTTGCTGTGCGGTCGGCTTGAGGAACAGGGCTGCCGGATAGTTGAAATTGACGCGGCAGAAACGATTGACTTGATTATTGTCAATACCTGTACCGTTACCGGCAATGCGGCACGTAAAAGTCGGCAGATCGCGCGTAAACTAAAAAAAGAACACCCCGATACCTGTCTGGTTATTACTGGTTGCAGTGCGGAGATCGAAAATTCATTCTGGGTAGATGAACCCTGGGTTGATCTTGTGCTGCCTAATCCTGAAAAGAAAAATATTGTTGACCATCTGCAACGTTTGCTGACTAATGAGGCCCTCGCCGATTTTGATTTCAGCCCCCAGCAGGATGTTGAGCAGCTGTTCTACGAAGATGCTGGAGCCAGTTTCCCTTTTAAAAGCCGGGCATTTTTGAAGATCCAGGAAGGGTGTAATAACTTCTGTACCTATTGTATTGTCCCTTATGCCCGCGGTCGGGAACGTTCCCGTTCACGCAGTGAGGTAATTACTGACTTCAGGCGCCTACTGGCTAATGGTTTTAATGAGATTGTGCTGGTTGGAGTAAATGTTTCAACCTACAATGATCATGGCTGTAAGCTGGCTGATCTGTTGGGGGAGCTGTGTTTGGAACCTGGAGATTATCGGATTAGATTGAGTTCAACTGAACCGCATCTCGGTAATATGCAGTTAATTGATATGATGGCGGCTAATCCGAATATCTGTCGTTTTCTTCACCTGTCACTTCAACATGGTTCTGATACTATTTTAAAGTCAATGAATCGTAAATACACTACGGCGCAATTTGCTGAATTTATAGCTGAGGCAAAACAACGTATTCCAGGTATCCATTTAGGGACAGATGTTATTGTTGGTTTCCCGGGAGAAACGGATGAGCTGTTTGCTGAATCCGCTGATTTTATCCGTCGCATGGAATTTGCTAATACTCATATCTTTACCTATTCGCCACGTGAAGGCACCCCGGCAGCAACATATCCGAACCAAGTTCCAGCGCAAATAGCTAAAACACGTTATAACGCTTTGACCAAAATAGCTGAAGCAGCCAAACTGAAATTTGTGCAGTTACAGTTGAAGTCTGAACAGCAGGTTATATTCGAACGTTGCAATAAAGCTGGACTTTATGAAGGCTGGAGTGATAACTACGTGGGCTGTTTAGCTGATGACCAGAATATTCAGGAAAATATTATCACCACCGTAATGCCAACAGAAATAACCGCTGCTGACCGCTTGCTATGTAAGATTGTTAATTAACTGAAAACTTTTATTACAGAATCATTAGTGACAGAATGATTTTTTTATTGTAACAGTTTTTCTAGAAAATAGCTGTTTTGTAATCATTTATTCAGAGTTGTAATAGTTTTTATAGGACTATAAAGGCATCCTTTGGTTGCAGTTTTCATGGGAACGCTGAGCCCCAGCTCGGCTCTCTAAATAATTTATGTCGAATATTTCGTACATGTTAGGCCCCAAGCGCCTAAATCATCAATCATAAATCTAAAATTAAACATGTTATTAAATCATCTAAATGAAGAATTAGAACGACGGATCTTATCCGGTTTGAACTGGGAGTGGGAACAGGTTGCCACTTATTATCTGTCAAGTAAAGAACTGAAGCAGTTTAAATGTCCATTGTTTGCACTGAAACAGATGACCTCGCTTGGCAGTTGGGATAGTGAACGGCGGACGATTGCAATTAATCGTGAGTTTATCCTTTCGCACCGGTGGGAATATGTCGTTGAAGTACTGACGCACGAGATCGCACATCAATATGTCTCTATGTTTATGGGGCATGATGAACGTCCTCATGGAACAGGTTTCAGACGTGCCTGTGAGCTGTTCAGAATTAAACCGAATGCGACGGTACGCTATAAAAAGAATAGCGAAGAAGAGCCGGTTGAATCTCAAGATCGTATTGTTGCTAAGATTCATAAACTATTCGCACTGGGACAGAGCGATAATAAAAATGAGGCTGAAACTGCGATGTTGAAGGCGCAGTCATTGATTCATTATTACAATATTGATTTGATTGAGACGCAGCAAAAACAGAATTATGCGACGCGTCGAATCGGTGAATGTAAATTACGGCATAACCGCGAAGAGTACGCTTTAGTCAATTTTATTGCAGAATTCTATTTTGTGCGTTCTATTCTGATTCGTTCATACTTAGTCAATAGAGCCAAATCAGGTTCAGTTTTTGAATTGTCTGGCAGTCAGGCGAATGTTGAAATTGCCCATTATGTTTATGATTTTATCCGACAGTATATTGACCGTTGCTGGAAACTGCACCCTGAATTCAGCCGGCAGCAACATAAAACCGATTTTGCGTTGGGAATTATTGCCGGGTTCAAAGATAAAGTGACTATTCAGCACCAGCATGATGATAGCGGGACAACCGCATTGGTGCGGCGCAGCGACCTACAGTTGCAGAGCTATATGAAATATCGTTATCCCCGATTGGTGACTCGGCGTGGTGGTTCGAGGCAGGAGAATCAGGCTGCCCGACAGGCCGGATATAAAAAGGGACAGGCGATGATTGTCAATAAAGGAGTAACGTCAACCAATAAAGCTCAATCCCGATTTTTAACAGAATAATTTACAGACTGCTAAGCGGATTAATTTGGAATTTGTTTTGCTTGAACAATAGATGAGGTTGCTATATATTTAGACCTAATGGAATTTGAACTCAAAAAGTGTAAGGAAAAGATATAAGAGATGCCGAATACAGTAATTAATGATATTGATGTTTACTATGAAATACATGGGCAAGGTGAGCCGTTAATGCTGATTGCTGGTCTGGCAAGTGATTCAAGGAGCTGGGGAGCAGTTGTTGAGGCGCTTACTCCGCATTTTCAGGTTATTGTTTTTGATAACCGCGGTGTCGGACGGACAAAGCCGCAGGATGTAGAAATCAATGTGCCTCAAATGGCTGATGACGCTGTTGCGTTATTGGATAACCTGGGATTATCAAAGGTTAATATCCTTGGACATTCAATGGGGGGCTTTATCGCCCAGGATTTAACGATACGTTATCCCGAATATGTGAACAGACTTATTTTAGCCGGGACTGCTGCTGCGATTGGAATAGATAATAATAAATTATTGAGTGACCTGGCCGATGAACGGGCAGCTGGAATGGAGTTAAGTGAATGGTTTAAAGCGGTTTTTCGATTGATTTTTTCAAAAAAGTTTAATGCTGACGAGGTCGCAGTGGCTGAGGCGTTGCAATATGCGCTTGATGATCCATACCCACAAAGTGCTATCGGGTTTAGTAAACAGGTTAAAGCAATTACCGATTATGACTGTAGTGAGCAATTAACAGCTGTCCAGGCGAAGACATTGGTTGTCGGTGGTGAAAATGATATTTTATTTACCCCGGCAATATGTCAAAACTTGACCGAGTCATTACCTCATGCTGAACTCGCGATAATTGTTGCTGCACCTCATTCTATTCACAGCGAACAACCTCAAGCCTTTAGCGAACGAGTGTTGAAGTTTTTATCGAGTTAGACCTGGCAAAAAGAACGTTGTGTATAACCTTTGACATGTATCCCCTGAAAAAGGATATTACCATATTGGTCATGATTGCCGGTAGCATAATTAATACCCATAGAAATTGGCGTATTTCTGCCAACGCTGGTCATATCAGCAACGAGAGCTGAATCCGAGTTGCCGTAGGTATCAGATGCACCAGTCATCAGGCCGGGAGCATAAGCATAACTACAAGTTTTGCCCCTGCCGATGAGATCAAGAGTTATTCCGTCTTTTGACGGTTTGTCAGTGGTTGACGGACAGTTGTATATAGCCAAGTCTGACAGGTAGTTATACTCAATCAGCAGGTTGAGGCCTTTTTCTTTTTCATCTTTTTGAGAACATTGCAATTAACCGGCAATATTTTCATGGTTAAATTGACGTACAATTAACATCAATGAAGCAAATCATGCAAGAACTTGCCACCCTATCTAACTCTCTAATATATTGAGCTTTTTCAGCTCTTGTTCAACTACACAGGCGAAGTTCTACCGTTCTCTCTAATATATTGAGCTTTTTCAGCTCTTGTTCAACTCAAAAAGATATTTTCTAATAGCAATGTGCCAGGTGCCGGGCTTGGCCAACAAACGGTTCAGGTTGTGGTTCGTCCCTCACACAATCAAACCTTATTCGTTAGCTATTTTTAGCGATAAATCTCAACTTAGCTCGACAACCAAGCTTCTGCCTCAGCTTTTTGGTCTCTATTAAAAGCTTTAATCTCTAGACCTGGGTACAGAACACCCTCCAATTCGCTTACTTTCTTTAACCAAGTTTTATCAGTCAATACGGCTGCGCGGTTAAATTTTTTCATAAGCCCAAACATCGCAGGCAGTCTAGAAAATTCAACTCCAATTGCGCCAAGTGATGGAATATGAAAGTCGATGATTTCATACAGCATTTTGCCATTTTCAATATTCTTCGACTTGTTCTCTAATTCATCTAACGCAGTTTTCATATCTTCTGTGTCCAGCTTTCCGCTCAATTCAATATCTAAACGATTTGTACCATTTGGTATTACTTTAAACATAAGAACTCCTATTAATGGCTGACTTGGATAGCTAACGCTAAGGTGTGGGACGCGGAGCGTTCCTACAACCGTTTTGTTCGCATTGTTTATGTAGTGTTTCTGGAGCGATGTCAAATCCACAATCCCAAGCTAATGTAGGCCATGAATCTAAATAGAATTTTGCAATTTCATTTTCATTTTTTAAAAGAGCTGCCTGATCATATTTTTCAATTATTGGTTTCAAATCAATTTCTCCTTGCACCCCATCATTAAATTGTAAAAAAAACCTAAACTTCCCCAAGTATTTTGCTTTATTCAGATATACACAGTCCATAATTTTAACTCCTTGTTTGCTAAACCAATGGATCTATTTTGTGGAATTCTTTTGAGTCCCACATTTGCAGTAAATCATTTTGGTGCAATTCACACCATTCTTCTACAAGTCCACGAACTCTTGCTGGTAACTGTCCAGCTATAACATTAAGAGTCTTAATTTCCATAGATGCACGGTATTCATTATATCTTATATGAAAATGAGGTGGATTGTGCTCATCAAAGTACATTGTTATTATTATTCCAAGAAATCTACAAATCTCAGGCATTTTATGTTTTCCTTTTTATTCTGTATCTTAAACATAGCATGAAATATGGATTTTTCAATTTTGCGAACGTAGCAATGAGCCGCAGGGATGACTCTGCACATGCTTCTTCTCAGGTATTGTCACGGTAGCAACTGTCGGCTCCATTGCCTGGTTAGCTGCTCCCAATTTTTCTTTTGGGCAGTAAATTATGGCCGATATGCTTTTACACTATTTCAATATGGCACTATAATACCTATCAGATTCTACAACGCTAACGCTGAATACAGATTTCTCATTCAACCCATACCTTACCTTCAATTCAACGAATACACCTCGGTCGCTAACTTTTATACGCCCTGGTTGAGACCTATAGACTTTGACTTGACCATAACCTTCAAAATCAATGAAGAAGTCTTTGCTTCTTTTAGCTTTTCCGGATTCTTCGTCTATCTTTGGGAGAAAGCGTCGGAAAGAATTACGGACAGAAAAGCCTCCCCATTTAAGAAAGGCTGGCGTTAGGTAGATTTCAAAGTCGGTTCTCTCATCCGGCACAATCTGATGCTCAGATGATGGGTGCGTTACCGGACGAGAACGATTTGATGACACCGCTCCACTCTCATACGGAGTGGCAATATTTCTATTGAGACTGATAGATTCTCGAATATATTTCTTCACATCATCCATCTCTGGACGGAATCCTGAAATCTTTTCTGCTGTATCCGACAGTAACTCTACGAGCAGGTCATCCGGTTCGCTTGTTATCTTACTCCAAGCACGGGGCAGCGCATTTTTTAATGCCGTGCGCCTCTGCTTGCTTGTATAGAGATGTTCAGCATTCTTGGCAGCATTGCCAGAAATAACATTTTCTTTGGATAACAATTCCATGAATCGCTCCGCAATAGACTCTGGCTCTTGTTCAAATAGATCAGCAGAATAAAACCGTCTTTCTTCCCAAGAACCTTCGGTCAGTGGCAAGTAGAACCACCATGTTACTCCGTTAGTGAGTATTGCAAGTCGTACACCATGATCGAATGAATACTGCAGTAGTTGTTTCTGGTGGTTTTCAAGATCTACGTTAGGTCTCTTCGCTTCGATAAATACCTTGTTCGTGTTATGCACACGCAAGGACAGATCTACTCTTTTTTTATCGACAGTGTATTCTGGTTTAACTTCTTCAGTATCGAAAGTGTTCCAGTCCAATACAGATAATATGCGTAGAATTACACCTTGCTTAATTGAGGCTTCGTCGACTGTCCGTATCAATTGGTTTCCGCGGATTTCGTGAATCACTGTAACAATATTATTTTTCATTTATTCCTTCTTTCAGCTAACGCCTTGCTCAGCGGCAATTTAAAGAGGCGCGTTTTTGCGAAAGCAAAACAAGTGCCGCTTTAAATTGTCCGCTGGAGCTATTTGTTATGTGCTTTTAGAGCTAAAATAGTCAGTTGACCATAGTTGCTCACAAATTCTCTGAACAAGTTTTTTCCTGTCCTCAATATCTTCTTTTTTGAAATCCAAGTGTGCTTTAAACTTTAATTCTTTTATTAATTCTGAGTTTAGAAAATTTGGATTTTTCTTATAATAACTTGGATGCAATGTCTGAACATATGTGTTCTCTTTTATATAATGGTCAATCTTATATTTATATTTGTCGCTACTAAAAGATTGATTTGTTCCATTTGGTAAAAGAATTAAGGCTCCTATCGAATTACGCCAAGATTGAAAATCATTTTCTTGATCAAATTCATCTTTATGCTCATTGAATTTATTCCCCCAAATATGCTCAATCTCGAATTGCTTGCCCTTTGGATGATGATAACTTACATAATCAGAACTTTTCCCAGTTACCTTGTCTATATATCCAGAAATTCGGGATAATAAGTGTTTTACGAATTTTCTATTTTGTCCATGTAAACCAAAATCATCAATGGCACTCCACTGTTGATCTATACTACTAATTTCCTTGGTTAAATTCTCCGTCAATCGTTCTAGCTCATTACCTCTTATTAGTTTAATTAGGTTAAACATCGTGTATTTGATCGATGTTTGCCCGAATTTTTTATAATTAACTGCTCTTCTTACGGTAAAAGTTTCTATATATCTTGCTGTGTAATCGAGTTTTTTATAGATTGTTTCATCATCATCTCCAATATTGATTGAAGAAAGCAGTATTGGGTCTTGCAATGATTCAGCTATTCCCCAGTAATCAATATAGTGCAAATGGGGTGCGTCTTTCTTATACTCTGTCTGAGCATCCCAGCTTTTCAAATACCACGTAACATAGAATGGAAACTGGTTCTTGAAATATTCAAAAAACTCATCCGGTGTATCTAGGCTGAAAAGTTTCTTGTGGTTATCTTTAAACCAACTGTGAAATTGTGAGCCGATTAATTCAAAATCTTTATTTTCTGATCCCGCCTTACCAGGACGAATACTTACAGCATACTTTCCTCGAAACCAAGCCTGAAAGAAAGATTGATCCGCAGTATCATCATATGAATGCAATTTCTGTATTTCGTTTTTCCAAATATCGTTAATCTCAATTCTTTGTTTTGAGTCGGTAATTTTGGATAAAACGTATCCTTTTAGCATTTCAGAAGGAGTTAAATTTAACCCCCTGTCATTCATTGTTTCGAAAATCGTATATGCATTTTCATCCGAATATGCTGTTATTTCAACAATTACTACATTCTCAACAAACCAATCGATAAAATACGGCAATGCCTCTTTAGTTAGTTCCTCTGGAAACGATTGAACAATATCTTCATATCTTTCAAGCATATTGATAACAGTTTCATCATCCTCTCCCTTTAATTCATATGGTACTGTCAACCCTTACCTATGGTTACAGACCTATTTTCTTACTTAAAATCAATAAAAAACAGAGAAAAACCGTCTTCCCCCTTTTTTATTGCGCTTTTTGATATAAAATCAAGAGAGGTTCCC
>JAKIUY010000110.1 GCA_021647315.1 Victivallaceae bacterium | reverse complement strand
TGTGGACTACATTGCTTAAACAGGTTATATAAAAACCATTTTATTCAATTTTCAATTAACACGAAAAAAAGAATTTTTTCTTTTTTTCAACAAACCCCTGCCATTATTTCGGCTAAAGGCATAACTCAAACGGTAAAATCATATAAATAGCGAGCCTGCGAGCGGTTTATGCTGATTTTTCGCTTGAATTATGACTGCGAAATGATACTCAACATCATTTAAAAGACACCAGAAAAACTTTCATCTTTTTTCATGCCGCTTTTGACACTACCCTGTTTTGGGTTTTAAAATGGTCTCTGTATCAGGACCCGTTGATGTTGTTATTGTCATATAATACAATTATCTCCAATTTACTTCAAGTTCTCCTTAATATTTAACGTTCTATTTAAACACTCTATCTATTGCACTAGACTTGTCAAAGTGCAGTCAGATAACAAATAAACAATTAATACATTATTATTATATAACAAAAAAATACAAAAAGCAAGTCTATTTATATATATTTTTAATTTTTTTTCGTTTTTTTTAATTTTAACCGTAATGCGTCGTCAAGCATTAGTAAGCCAGATACCTCATGCAGTCATAAGTAAATAGAGACAGTCTAGGTGTTATCCTACTGGGGAAGTTGTAGTCAAGCATAGCGTGCCCTACTTGACTGACGCATTGCCTTCAGATAATAAAAATTGAAAAAAAACAAATCAGCTATTGTTTTTTTTTGTATTATTGTTATAATATAAGTATATATATCTAATAGGAATTTGTATTTTCCTATTCATTCGACGTTCGACGTTCGATGTTAAATGTTCGATGTTCGACGTTCCGACGAAGTCGGCTTTGTTCTAATGGGCTTATAGAGCTATAGATAATAAATTTAAAGGAGTGGTAAGATGAAAATTGGACAGTGGATTGATACTCATGCCCATATTAGTGGTAATTCTAGTACCACGGTTAAGGAGCTAATTAAAGGGTTTGATGATTTTTTTGCCAAAGAACCGGTAGAACTAAAACTTATCGCCTCATTGGGTAATGGTTGGATAGAGCAGTTAAATGAGCCAGGTAATGCTTTAAAAATCCACGAAATGTTAAATGAGGTAATTCAAGCCTTCCCGGGGAAACTTTACGGTGGTTGCATGACCAATTCAAATCACCTTGATGAGTCATTGGCTTTAATGGATAAATGTCTGGGCGAGTGGGGTTATGTTCAGCATGGCGAACTAGTGACCTATCTCCATAATTATAATATGAACTGCGATAAGACCAAATGTCTGGTGCAGAAAGCGGTGGAATATGATGTGCCGATTCATGTCCATATTTCAACCAGTAACGCCAAACCTCAAGGACACTATGCTTCCGGCGAGGAGGAGTTGAATGATATGCTGGATTTGGTGGAAAAAGTTCCTGACGGTCGCTATATCTTTACTCATGGTATTGGTGCTCCGCAAATTGCGCCGCCAGTAATTGATACCTATCTGGAGATGATTGACAAACGCTACGGCAAGTGGCCAGATAATATGTGGATTGAGATTATTCATTTTCATGCCGCTGGTGTGAAGAGTGCCCTCAGCTACATTCCCATAGATAAAATATTGTGCGGGACTGATTGGAATACCGGTAGTGGCGTGCCGTTCCACGCTTATGGCACCTCATTCATGGGGGCAGATGCGGAATTGCCGGTTCCCTATCCGCAAAACATTGACTCACTAATTAAATTTTTAACACAGGCTGGTGTTAATGAGGCAGATATTAAGAAGATTGGGTATCAAAATGCGCTATCACTTTATGACCTGTCAGATGGAAGCAAGGCGGTAAACTATAGTTGTTTGGCCTCTAATCAACAAAATTTACTAAGGGCGACTGCCTAATCTGGTGGCACCTGAAGGATAGATTAAAAAATGAAGAAATATAGAGCACATTTAATTGCCCATACCCATTGGGATCGGGAGTGGTACCATTCAATGGAACTCTACCGTTTCCGCCTGATCGAAGTAGTTGAACGGCTTAAGACAATACTTACTTCTGAACAATGTTCACCCTCTTTCTTTTTTGACGGACAGACTATTCCATTCGAAGAATATCTCGAAGTCCGTCCTGATGATGAGGCGTTTTTTCTTGAACAGGTTAAATCAGGCCGCCTTCATATAGGACCGTTTTATCTGTTGATGGATGAGCAGCTGGTGAACGGCGAGTCATATCTGCGTAATCTCATGCTGGGTCTACGGACCGTAAAAAAATATGGCGGTAATGCTACAGTCGGTTATATGCCGGATAATTTCGGCCATATTTCCCAGACCCCGCAGATTTTTGCTGGATTCGGGATCGATAATATCGTCATGTGGCGCGGTTTCGCTATCGATGAAACTACTCCAACCGAAACTTGGTGGGAGGGAGCGGATGGAACCAGAATAAAGGCTGCTCTGCTACTGCGTGGTTATTCATCATGTGCCGGCGCCGACCCGGCAACACCTGATAGCTTTGATAGATCATTCGAATCAATCAAAGTGCTCAAACAGCACGCTACCACCGATACTATCCTGTTAATGCACGGTATTGACCATTCATTCCCGCATCAGGATATGGAAAAGATAGTTGAAATGCTTGATGCCGAGGATAATGAGGTTGCCGTTACGCTCTCCGATTTTGCCAACTACCTCAATGATGTGCCGTGGGCTGAACTGCCGTGTCTGCTCCATAACGAATTAATAAAAGTTCTCCACATGGATGGTACTTTTTCGTCACGCCTCCACCTGAAACAGTTGAATCGTCTCTGTGAAACCAGACTTATTTACCATGCGGAACCACTTGCCGCACTCGCCTGGCTGAATGGCGAACGTTACCCCGAAGCAGATATTCGACGTACCTGGAAAAAACTGATTCAAAGCCAGCCACATGATTCAATTACCGGCTGTCATGCTGATCGGGTTGCCCAAGATATGGAGACCCGACTGGCGAGTACTGCTGAAATGGCTGACTATCTCGGTCGTAACAGTTTTGACCAGTTGGGCGGCGGTAAATTTGACTATCAAAATCCTGTCGAAGCAAAAGTGATTGCACTGTTTAATCCAATGCCGTCAGAACGTGAAACGGTTATTCGAACTGAAATATTTTTGCCGCATGACCAAGATTATGTGAAAGAGCTTTTTATCTCAGATGGGAACCAGCTCTACCAAGCCGATATTATTGCAACAGAAAAAAGTTGCTTCCCGCAACGATCTGATTATATGATTCCGCAACGCATTCCAGTTACTCGAGTTACCATTGAGTTCGGACCAATCAAACTGGCATCATTTTCAGTAACTAACTTCCAATACGAGGTAGATGAACATCCCCAGCTTGCTGATAACTTAATGGATCTGGTGAACACTGAATCCAAGCTCGCCAGTTCCCGGCAAGAGCAAATTTATCACCCTGGGCAGATCCTTGAAAACCGTTACTATATTATTACAGTAAAACCTGATGCAACTATCGATGTAAAGGATAAATTAACCGGCAAAGAATATAAAAATCTCCACGCTTTAGAGGCTGAAGTTGATGCAGGTAATCTCTATAATTTTGCCCCGTTACCTGTCAGAACTAAATATTGCTTTATTCCTGGCTCAACGACAATACTGGAGAATTTTACAAATTCTGCTTCGATTCAGATTTCAGGCCACCTGGAACTTCCGGCGGGGCTAGCTGATAATATCAAGCCGCTGAAAGAGACCGTTGCCTGTCCAGTTGAAGTTGTTGTTACTTTAAAGAAAAATGACCCGATAATATACTTTAACACCAAGCTTGAAAACAGAGCAGAAAATATTATTATCAGAGCCCGCTTTGATACCGAACTGGAAAATGCCGTAAACCGGACTCATACGCCATTTGATATTGTTACCAGAAAACCGCTTGCTGAAAATTACGCAGTAGCGGGTGCCCGGTTGATGGCAACCTCACTCTCGCGTTATTGCGCCCAATATTTTACCTCGGTTGCCAATAATGATCATGGGGTTACGCTGCTGAATCGCGGGCTCCCTGAATATACCTTTCATACTGACGGGCAGCTTTCACTCACCCTACTCCGCTCGACAAATATGATTTGGGGTTATAGTGAAGTTGACTTTCCGACGCATGACTATCCAGCCCAAGGGGGCTTTGAACTCGGCAGTCATGAACGAGAATATGCAATAATGCTCCATGCTGGTGATATTATTACTACCGGTATGGTGCAACAGGCTGTGGGCTATAATCAAGTGCCCTGCCTCAGATTGGGTATCGCACCTGTAAAAACTCCTTTCACTATGAAACTACTACCGGAAACTATGTTGATGTCGGCCTTTAAAAGAGCTGAAGACGGGGCGGGGATTATTCTGCGTTTTCACAACCTTGAAGCGAGTCAGCAGACGGCGGAGTTGCTGTTTGACGGCTGCGTCACAGAAATTATCAAATGTCGGCTGGATGAGACGCCACTTGAGGCACTGGCATTTGAAAATGGCTGTTTGACTACTCCGGTCAAACCGAAAGAGATTAGTACGCTTAAAATACAGTTCAAACGGTTGAATGCTTAGCATTTTAACCTTAATCAACGGTCTATATCCTACAGTAAATTCTCCAAGGTATCGGTCTTTTCTAAACTCAATAATATGACTGACATTACCATGGATTCCCGTTATGCCACGATGTTTGGTTATACTCAAGAGGAATTTGAAAGTAATTTAGAGCTGGAAATTGATCGTATTACCAAGAGCTTAAATATAGATCGAATTAGCTTGTTAAATAAAATTAAACTATGGTATAACGGCTATCGTTTTCATCAAAATAGTGAGAGCGTTTACAATCCGGTATCGTTGGCAAAAAATTTTGAATCGGGTGGGGAATTTGATAATTTCTGGTTTGAGACTGGCACGCCAACTTTTTTGATTAAATTAATGAAACAAAATAATTATGATTTAAGTTCAATCGAAAAACTGGAGATGGATAAAATAGGCTTTTCAGCCTATGAGATTGATAATTTAGCCATCGAACCGTTACTGTTTCAAACGGGTTATATCACTATTAAAGATTATGATCCAGAATTAGCATTATACTCTTTGAGCTATCCCAATAGGGAGGTAAAAAATGCCTTTATCCGTTTTCTCATGGATGATTTTACCCCAGTACGCAAAGAGTTGGCCGCTAGTCATATTGCCAAATTATATAGAGCATTTAAAAACAATAATACTGATAAAGAGATCATCTTGATTGGTGCTGCATTCGATCAACAGACCCGCAATATCGGCGAATGGCTCACCGAACCGCTGAAGAGTTAGGCTCACGAAGCTCCAATTGAACAGCTTTTTTATGTCACTCTTTCAGAGCTTTTTTTGTGTGGGAACTGGTAAGTCTCCCAGGGCGTTGCCTTGGGCTGATATATAACGGACTTTCACTCCTAAACAGGGCGTTTAAGTAGGCCTTGGGACCGAATTGCATTGCTGGAGTGCCTGCTTCGTGGACCCCAATGTCCGGTTTGCCGTCGGGAACAGTAGAATTAAAATTTGGCAAACTGATCCCAGCATTGAACCCAGGACTGGTTGGCATTTGATAAAAGATCCCATGGCCAGTTTTCGCATTAAAGCCAAAATCACTGGTAAATAGTGGGATGCCTTGAAAAGATTTATCTTCTAGAGCAAACTGTAATCCCCAAGTTCGACCAAAACGCAAATCATTAATAAATCTATTGCGTTCAACTGTACGTATTTCAGCGATAAGTGCCTTTTCGACATAGAGGATATTGTTGGCAGAAAAAATGTTGTGCATTGCACCTTCAATCCCACGTGTCCCACTACCTGCTACACTCTTTCCTTTAGGTAACAATGCTGTATTATGCATGACAAAGACCCCATTATCCCACTTGTCTCGCGTGCCGCCTGATTTATAAAAAGCAGCAGAACTTTGATCTCCAGGGCTTTTTTCGCCAATAACAACGATATTACGCCAGATATAGAGTGGCCCAATAGAGGTCACACGAGAGGAAATACCTTTGTAGGCATTTTTGATATAATTACCCCAAACACGCACATTGTTATTTGCCCCCTCAGTTTCTATCGCATCATCCCAACAATTTTCGAGAATATTACCGTATATATCACTATTTGCATTAGGAAAACCCTTCAAGCTAAAGTTGGCACCACAGCCGAAAATATCATTATAGTAGTGTGCTGGATCTGAATAGACATGATTATAACGAATAACATGATTACCGGCACTATCCCAGAAGCCGACTGCCTGTGGGCCTGCAGGATGTTTACTGTTATTGTTATAGCCAACCCGGGGCTCAGCCCAATTATTAGAATTGCTACGTGGATTATGAATTATATTACGTTGAATAATGACTCGGGTTAGCGGACGATATTGAGAATAAACTGCGCACTGCATATTGATACCCCAGCCATCTTTAAGCGCAGTGCCCCAGTTGCTGATGTCACATTTTTCAATGACAATATCATGCCCGGACTTGATTAATATAGCATGTTTTTTTGCTCCCTTTAAAGTCATGCCACGAATAATAATATGGTGAGCCGCAACCTCAAGACAATTATCAGCTTTATTGGCAACGTCAATGCTGGTTCCCGGAGCTGTTTGGTAAAGAATATACCCATCTGCGTTGCCGCTTTCCGTAATCTTATAACCTTTACTCAAAGCTTTACCGGAGATCGTAATGGTTTTGGCTATAGGAAATTTTTCACTCCAGGTTTTTGCGGTAAATGTTTTGCTCTGTGCCCCGCCATCTGGATCTTTAGTTGCAAGTTTAATCTCATAGAGCGTGGCGGGAGTAAGCTGTACGAGACTACCACGAAACTCTTGACGTTTGTCATCACGCCATAGCGGAAAACCTTTTTCCCACGCATCTTTTCCTTTAATGCGATATTCTACATTACAGACCCCATTTTTATTGTCGTCACCTGTAAAAGAGCATGTTATACCAATTGACTCAAAGGTACTGACCGCTGAAGGAGATTTCAGCGCATCTATTTTATCGCCGGCTGACAGGGTTATTGTTCCCATAAGCAGACTCATACTTACCATAATTGCTAATTTTCCAAATCGTATCATAAAATCACCTCATATTATTTTTAATTTAACTAAAATTATAAATTTGCTGTTAACGAACTGCTGTCGAGCATTTTTGTGGTCAAACGCAGTTGCATATAAAATAATACAGCAAAAATCACTTATTAAAAATATCTCTGGGGAACCGCCATGAACCGTCATCTATCGGCTGTTCGCCCCAGTTATTAAACTCACGACAACTATCATGCATTAGAGTCCATAAATCATCGCCTTCAACCTCGACAATCTGAAGAACAGCCGGATCACGATTAGATAGTGATAGTTTGTATGGTCCAGCCAATTTATAGGGTGCTATTTTTGCATATTTAGCCAAGCCAAGTTTAACCTTTTCCGCAATAAGTTCACAGGCACGTGCCGGAACTAAGGTGCAGCAATTTTGTGCAGCTAAACCCGTTTTGACAATTGCAGTCTCACAGTCTGGTAACTTTTCATTAATCTCCATGGCTATTTTATCATCCCCGGAAACGGCAACTACCGGCACCCCTTTTTCGCCAGCTAAAGCCGCAAACATGGTGCATTCGCTTAAAGCTATTTTTTCGCCATTACCCAATGTTACATGCCAGTAAGAATGTGGACATACTGCGCCGGGTGTCGCTGCCATGGCATGCATTCCAATCCCAATCGCGGCATCAAAACTCTCATCAAGTAGCGGCAACCATGATGGGGCATAACCACCCCGGCCAATAATAACTTGGCATCTTGGATCGAGCTGTTCAAATAGGATATTATAGCAGTATCCATGGTTATCATTGATATAGACTTCAGTTGCACCGGCTTCAAATGCTGCTTTGGCCGCCGCATTGACCTCATCAGTTAATAGTTGATTCATGCGTTGGACATGATGATAGTTAAAGATGGTATTGCTAAATTCGGTGTAGAAAACCCATCCGGCTATCCCTTCGATATCGGTGTGAATATATACTTTCATAGTTTATTCTATCCTATTGTTAATTCTATTTTTCTGATGGAACGACGATACCACGCATGATCATATTCTGACAGAAAAGAAAAATTATTAATGTCGGAATGGCGGCGATAATCAGTGATGCATACATGACTGCGGTTCCGCTAATCTGTTTAAGCTGATAGAGCCAGACCATCATCGTCCACATCTTCTCATCCTGACAGACCACAAATGCAAACATGAAATTTGCATAGGCAAGATTGAATGCCTGAAGTGCAATTACCGCCAAAATCGGTTTGGACAAACTCATCGTTATCTGCCAGAACAGGGTCCATTCGGATGCGCCATCAAGCTCTGCACTTTCGTATAGTTCCCGAGGCTGTGAATCAAAGAAACCCTTAAGTAGAAAAATTGCATACCCATTCGCCATGCCGGGCAGAATCAAAGCAGCAAAGGTATTAAGTAGACCGAGACTGCGTAACATCAGAAAATTCGGAATTGCGGTAACCATTGGGGGAAATGCCATAGTACAGAGTAGGAAGAGTAATATTTTATAGGTTGAGGCCAATTTATAGCGACTCATCGCATAGGCGGCCAGTGGATTGATAAGCAGAGCACTAATAACGGCAAGCAGGCAGTAGATAATAGTATTCATCACACCACGACCATGGAAAACAATATAATCGGTTACTGTAATATAGTTACGTTTAATAAATTCCCATTTTATCGAACCTTTATGCCGGTTAAAATAGGCAAAGTGAATATCCTGTTGTGGAATGACAATATCGGCAAATGTCCGGTACTGGGTGGCTAAATTTTTATTAACATTATCAATGGTAGAGAATTTTTTTCTTATATAGTGTTGAAATTTAAACTCGACAGAACTTAATGATATTTTTTCAATCGGAACTTGATATGTTTTACCCGTCTGCTGATCTTTCCAGCCGGAGATATAGGCATTCCAATCCGCTGTGCCCATACCTGAAAAGGGTAGAACAGTTGGAATTTTAATCGCCTTAAATGTTGTATAGCTAGTGTTATAACGCTTGTTAAAGGTGGCAATATCGCCATGTTTAACTTTAAGGAATTTATGATAATCAGCGGCAACCGATTTATCAATCCGCAGATATTGTATGCCGGCAATATTGCGGACAAAATATTCCCAGTCACTTTTAACTTTAGTGGCTGCTTCAGCCGGGTAGGTGGGTGATAGATGGAGTTGATCGTAATTTTCAAATGTCGTGTCATGAGTTTTATTATATTTCGCAATATTATTTCCATATTCATTGATAATGAAATCTTTGCGATAAAAACCATCAAGGGAAAAATAGTAGTAATCAGTTGCCGGCAGACTCTCTTTAAACAGGGTTACGGCATTAACAAATGGCGTTAATACTGGTCGCCGCCGCCGGACAAGATACTCCTCCTCTATTGGGCGGAGTGAATTCCAATCAATAAATTCCGTCCCTAACTGACGATTCAATTCATCAATGTCATCGCCATATTTGGCTGCCAACCAACTCTTGAACAGCCGTAAATTTTTTGGCATGGTTTTGGAGACAAATGCCACCATGAAACCTGCGGTATAACTATAACGTGGCACCTTGGCCTGTTTCACAAATTGATTAAACTCATTGATAAGCAACTGGTTGCTAGACTCAGGCAATTTAACCTCTTCCATTGACATAATGTTTTCACCGTATGACTGATTGACGATGGGAAGTCTTTCGTTAAACAATGCTTCAACATATTTTTTATAGAGCCAGGCATCGTCATAAAAAAAACGGGGCACTGCATCGAAATATTTAACATCAACGGCACTTTTAGTACTACCGGAGAGCATTAACATAAATGGATAGACCATAGTTAACGCCCCGATAGCCAGGGTTGAATAGATGGTAAAATAGAGCAATTTCACCTTGAAAGACTTTCTACCAATTTCAGATATAATAGACATATTAATTCCTTAAATATATTTTTTATTTATTGCCAGTTGTTTTGAATTCAAGTTTAGAGAGAATTTTCAGCTGATTGACGGTAAACCAAATCAACATAAAACCTAATACCCAAGCCATTGCCGTTGCTGGTCCAAATTTCAACCTTGTATAGGCCTCAAAGAAAATATGCAACCCCGCAACCTCAGTATTGGGCGACTGTCCTGCCATTGCCAAAATAAAGGCTGAAGACTTCCAGGAGGCGATAAATACGCCAACAAAATTGATGATTAGTAATGCTTTAAGATTGGGCAGAACAATAAAGAGAATTTTATCAAGAAAGGTCGCTCCGTCAATATCGGCGGCCTCATAAAAATCAGGGGCAATCCCCTTTAAGGCGGCTAAATAGATAAGACATCCAGGCCCCATGCCCATCCAGACCATCGGAATTACACATGAAAGCAGTGCCGTTTGCGGATCATCTAACCATTTCAACGGAATAGGTGGAGCCGAGAATAGTGCACTAATCCACGATACCGGTGCATTAGTAGTCAACTCAAGTTGATGGTGGATATTAAATATAAACCCCATGATAAAGATAAAAAGCGCACTGCCAATGACAATACAGACTCCTGAAGCCCAATAGACATGTTGCAGATAAAGCCGTCTGGCAAAAGCGAAAAAGAGGAGCAATATCCCTAGGGCAATCACTGCATAGCCGATACCGGGAATATGCATTACCACTGAATTGAGTACCCCAAATTCAGAGGGCTCATAAAAGGATTTCCATAGGTAGATGACCACCAAGCCAGTAATTACAGCCGGTAGGTAAAAAAGTGTCCTGAAAAGGATCTTGCCCCGCGGTATTTCATCTAATAAGATAGCCAAGATAACCGGCGGTAAAAAGGTAAAACAGACCACTAAAAAACTATATATCAGGGCATTCCAGACACTGTTCCACCAACTTTCATCCCAGAGTAGATTGGCAAAATTATCCACCCCGACCCAACTGTTGGCTTTCATAATCTGATAATCTTGAAATGCCATCTTTGATCCAATAATTAATGGTAAATATTGCCATAAAAATACTGAAAGAATTGCAGGAGCAATAATCACATAGGCCCAGAAATATTTTTTGAAATTCCATTTTGGCTTCTCAACTCCAATAATCTCTGGTGGCGTGAATGCCTTGAAAATTTTCTTGAACAGAATAAAAAAAGTTATGGCAATAACCACTAGCAGGATTGAGGCAACATAGCGCCGGACGCGCATTTTCTTTGGTGGCACTTTGCCAATCATCTTTTCATTAACCCGCATTTCGGTGTTTTTTAATAGAGCTTGCATCACGGCTAAACGCTCTTTTCGCTGTTTGGGCAGCTCCCCGTTTAGGGCTAAATTGCGTGCCTCATGAATCGGCTTACTCATATAGACATAAACTAATTGACAATTACTCCCATAGGGCTCTGGTTTGCCGGTGTCCATCGCAATCTTAAAGGTATCTTCCCAGCCCTTAGGTGAAAGACGAATAATATTATCATAACCAAATTCCCGGAGGTAACGTGGATTGACAAACCTACCAAGTCCCCCTTCAACCATTACTTTGGTACGTATTCCGGTGGCTTTCTTGCCGTCGAGGTAACGCATATATTCCCACGCCGCATCTCGAATTACCCGACTTTTGACCCCAGCAAAAATCCCCTGCATTGATGAGTTAAGCTCACCACCTCGTTTCCCGTCAGGGCCAATTGGCACTGCTACCATCCCGGTAACATCTGGATTAATAGTTGAAAATAGCTTTTCATCAATATAAGAGGGGAAAAAGCCAATTTGACCATTGTACCATTTTTGCCATCTATCACTATCGAGCGCAGCATAACCAAAACGTAATTTCCCCGCTTTATCATGCCAGGGTTCAGCACATAGTTTAGTATAAAAATTTAATGCCTCAGCTCCAGCTTTAGAAGCAAACACCGCACTCCACAAGCCGGTTTTTGAATTGAAAGTCATGACATCGCCACCTGCCGACCAGAGGAAAGTGACCCAAAACCAAGATTCAACCGCCCCTTTGCTAAAGGCAATGCCATAGATCCCCTTACTTGGGTCAGTGATTTTCTGGCAGGCTTTATAAAGGTCATCCCAAGTCCAGTCATTTGTCGGGAAAGGAATATTATTTGCCATCAACAGGTCTTTGCGATAGAGAAAAACTTTACCCAAAATCCCCCCAGTTGGTTTAGCCCAAATGTGGACTTTACCCTCAGGCCCTTTGCGTTTTATTACCGGCCAGATTTTAGGGAAAACCGCATAATCAATCTCCGCTTTAGTCATTCCGGTAAAATAACCATCTTCCGGCTTATCAAGCGGATAGAGAAAACCGTTCTGAATATAGGTGTCAGATTGACGAAAATTGATAAACAAAATATCTGGAGCCACTCCACCGGCAATCGCCATTAACGGTTTGGAATCCATTCCCATACCTTCAATACTAATGCCGGAAAACTTACTCAACTCAATCTCGACATTGTCCCAATTATGTTTACCATATTTTTTAGGATTATTACTATATTTAGCCTGATATTTTTGTTTGAAAATTGCCGGAAAATCCTTAACAAACGACTTAACCACTGCCCAGTTGGCTCGTTGGTTGGTCTGAGGGCTAATTGGATTTGGCATATCCCAAACCTTGACATGAATAATAGTTTTTCCTTCCCTATCTTCAATCCAACCGGCTTGAACAACTAGCGGCATGACAATCAATAACATCAGCAACATTAGACCTTTACCAGAGCTTGAAATAATCTGTTTTGACATGACAATCCTTATAAATGTTAAATTAGTAATAAACGATGATTTTAAGAATCTACCGTAAAACGTTTTTTATCGAACGAAGTAACAATAACACTATTATAAAAAAATACAATAATATAACACTATATAATGTAAATATAACATTAAATTTATTGAGCTATTGAATCGGGGTTGACTCTGCGGAAATCAGTCATACTGCGCTGATAACCATAGAGTCCAGCAGTAGTTTAATCCTCTGTTCTTCAGTAGATGCCAGATGTAATCATAAAAAATACAAAAATAATACATTAAAACTTGCTTTTATCTTATCTAGGTTATATTTTTATATTGAATTTATATTTTATGAATAAAAAATAGACAGCATATGGGAAGCCATGGACAGCAAAAAAGTAGTAATTGATAATGTAAAGCATGAAGCTATAGAGACGAGCTCTAGATTTTCCATCTATGCTTGGGAACAGATTCATGCGGGTACCGATAATGAATATTAAACATAAACCTGAACTTGATCCAGATTACCTGCCGCCAATAGTCTGGAAGCGCAACTATCTTGAAGCAATTAAAAAGCAGAAAGATTGCGAACCGATAGCCATAACTATGAAACGGGCAGAGCAGAGTGTCAGCCGCTGGGATGGAGTTATTTCTCCATCCCATCCTGATACTGCTTTCTACTTAGAACGTATCTTTAAGCACCTGCTCTGGATGAAGGGTGGCTATGAAATAAAAATCAGTAACAAAGCATATGCGGCTCAACTGGCGGCAAACTATTCAGCTCAAGGTGAACGGAAATTTGATTTTGCGAGTAAAAGCAAAACCAGTGGGCGAGCACTTGAAATATCTTATGCACCACTGGCTGAACTGTCGGCTGAAAGCGAAATTATGTTATCGTTAGGTGGTCAGCTTGACGGCTGTCGTATCGGCTTTGACCTTGGCGGTAGTGACCGCAAATGTGCAGCGATTAAAGATGGAGTTGTACTGTTCAGTGAGGAGATCGCGTGGGATCCATATTTTCAAACCAATCCTCAGTATCACCTTGACGGCATTAGAGACTCATTGCGACGGGCCGCTGCTCACCTGCCAAGGGTCAATGCCATCGGTGGCAGTGCTGCCGGTGTTTATGTCGATAACGAGGTGCGGGCCGCTTCGCTGTTCAGAGGAATAGGTGATGAAGATTTTAAACAGCATATCCGTTATCTATTCCATGATCTGCAAAAAGAGTGGTGTGTGCCATTTGAAGTTTTAAATGACGGTGAAGTTACTGCACTGGCTGGCTCAATGAGTCTGGAGAGTAATGCCGTATTGGGCATCTCGATGGGAACCAGCGTTGCCGCAGGCTATGTAACAACGACTGGGGAATTGACCCCGTGGCTGAATGAATTGGCTTTCGTTCCGGTTGATTATCGACCCAATGCTCCGATTGATGAATGGTCGGGGGATCGTGGCTGTGCGGTGCAGTATTTTTGCCAACAGGGTGTGGCACGCTTGGCGAAAGTAGCCGGACTTAATTATCAAGAATTGCCATTCCCTGAACAACTTATTAAGGTTCAGGAGCTGATGAAGCAGGGCGATGAACGTGCTGCCGCCATATATCGGACAATTGGTTGTTGTTTGGGTTATACCATTGCCGATTGGACTGACTTTTATGATATTGAAAAGATCCTTTTTCTTGGTCGAGTCAGTAGTGGCGTCGGTGGAGAAATAATTATGCAACAAGCTCAGAAATTGTTGACTTCTGAGTTTGCCGAGCTGGCGCAACAGCTTGAAATAGTTACGCCGGATGAAACGATGAAACGGCATGGACAGGCTATTGCCGCCGCCTCTTTACCAAGTATAAAACCCGAGACTACCCAATGAAAACCTTAATAAAAAATTGCCATATTATTTCAGATAATCTAGAAATCACCAACGGTCATATTCAGTTAGAGGATAAGCTGATTACTGCAATAGGTTCTGGAATAGTAGACGAAGCTGGTTACGATCGGGTTGTCGATGCCCAAAACAGTTATGCAATGCCAGGCTTTATCGACATTCACACCCATGGTGCATTGGGTTTTCATGCTGGCGATGGTAATTTAGCATCTCTGGAAAAAATTGCTCAAGACAAATTTACTGAGGGAGTAACAACCTTCTGTCCGTCAACGGTAACGATGCCTGAAGAGCTTTTGCTCCAAGCAATGACGGCGATTAAAAGTTACCATGCGAACGAGCGTTTTGCCAAAGTCGCAGGCGTTCATCTTGAAGGACCTTTTATCAATCGCAATAAATTGGGGGGACAGAATACTAAATTTGTCCAAGCTCCTAATATTGAATTTGTCAAAAAATTACAAGATATTTATGAGATCAGCATCGTCTCTTTTGCCCCAGAAGTAGCTGGTGGTCTGGAATTCACTTCACAATTAAATGAACTGGGTATCATTGCCGCATGTGCTCATTCAAATGCAAATTACCGTGATATTGAACAGGCAAAACAGCATGGTTTGAGTCATCTAACCCATTTTTGTAACCAAATGACTGCTCTCCATCACCGTGATATTGGTGCCGTCGGCGCCGGTCTGCTTGATGATCAGTTAACGGTTGAACTTATCTGTGATAAAATTCATATCTGTCCAGAAATGATTAAACTTATTTTTAAATGCAAAAGTCTGTCGACGCTAATGCTGATAACCGATTCAAATTACCTCCGCGGTCTGCCCGATGGTGAATATGAATTACGGGGACTCCGTAATGTATTACGCGATGGGAAGATATGGGTTGGCGACACCAACACTTTGGGTGGCAGTGGACTTAAATATAATATTGGGTTTAAAAATATAGTTGAGATTACCGGGCTTCCTTTAAAAGATTTAATCAAAACAACCTCACTTAATCAAGCGCATAAACTTGGCTTGAAAAAATTAGGCAAACTTGAAGCAGGATTTATTGCCGATATTATTCTACTGGATCGTGAATTTAATGTCAATCAAGTTTTTATTGATGGGCTGCAACGGTAGTGTCAAAAGCGGCATGAAAAAAGATGAAAGTTTTTCTGGTGTCTTTTAAATGATGTTGAGTATCATTTCGCAGTCATAATTCAAGCGGAAAATCAGCATAAACCGCTCGCAGGCTCGCTAT
>JAKIUY010000109.1 GCA_021647315.1 Victivallaceae bacterium | reverse complement strand
CGAGCCTGCGAGCGGTTTATGCTGATTTTCCGCTTGAATTATGACTGCGAAATGATACTCAACATCATTTAAAAGACACCAGAAAAACTTTCATCTTTTTTCATGCCGCTTTTGACACTACCTTAGTGATTGAAAAACAATTTATTATTTCCACTATGGAAAAGACATATAAATTAGTCATTCACCTCCTTTTTTCAATTTATCTTGAATTTAAAATGAGAGTTTAGGGAATATATTTATAGATTAGCGGATAGCTAACTGTTTGATTTGGTTTCAGAACTTTAGCTTTGAAAATCAATTCTAAAGTGTTGAATTTTTTCTTGTTGACTGCCCAGTTAAGAAATCCGGCAATATCTGTTGAATCACTACTTAAAATCATATTGCCTGCATAACTTTTTAAATCAATATCTTTTTGATCACCTACTTCTTCATTATCAATAGAGCCTAGTAAATTTTTAACCATTGGAGCTTTTTGGGTCTTGTAAAAAGTTGTAGAGTTTGCATATTTTCTGTCTGTAAATGATTTCCCGCCTATGTGTATCTGAGGGTTGTTTTTCCACATTCCTGCGGTGAAAGTATTCCAATACCAGAAGCCAATGGTTTGGATTTCTGGTGAATTGTTAATTATATCGCAATTTACCTTGAATGAAGCTCCGTCAGGAGCAAAAGAGAAAGTTTTGCGTATGATGATGCCTTTTAGCTTTTTAGAAAATTTATACTCAAATATCAGAACTAATGCCTTGTTTTTGATTTTCTGTGATTTAAGCTGAAAAGTTCCATCAATATTATTATCTTTTAGTTTCGGCAGATAGAGGCGGTTTAAGCAAAGCTTTTCATTTACTTGATTTTTGTTATCAACTATCCATTGAGTAATGACAGCGCCTTGTTCAGGAACAATATTGAATTTTGTTTTTCCAGCATTGATCTTTAAGACATATGTTCCGCCTTCTTTTTTTAATGCAGTATTGAAAGCTTTTGAATTTAAAGATTTGAAGTTTTTGGTACTAAATACTACTTTTTTTTTGCTGCTTATCGAGTTTAATATACTTCCTGTATCTTTCAAACGCTGCTTGAATTTTGCATCGAGTAAGGGAATAGTTTTTTTGATGTCTTCAAGATAAACAGGCTTGAATTGCTTGCTGGTATAAGCATTTTCAGGAGTACACAAAATAAACCGTATAGTCATAGGCGGAATTACAAGCTGTATATTCTGTAGCTCCTGAGCCGTTAACCATGCTGATTTTTTCGTGCGGAAACGGCGCGTGATCCAAGGCGCGGTCAAAGCATATTTGCCATTCGGTCGGGATATTTTTAGTTTCACCGGAGCAGCGTCAAGGTAATCAAAATTACAAATCGCGATTAATATTTTGCCGTCCTTCTCAAATGCGCGAACTGTCAGGCGTTTATTATAATCTCCTATGCTTGAGTTGAATAACTTTGTCAAGGGCAGGGCGGAAGCGACTTTGCTATTTTTTCTGCCATTCATTACCAAATCTTCAAACATGGCGATCTTTGAATTCGCCTTAACCGCTTCGCGCCAGTAAGAACCATCATAACCTGCCGGGAAATAATACAGATCAACACCATCAGCACCGCCGATAAAGCTTGCCAGCATCTGGAGACTTATCGCTTTCGGCTTTACCACCCAGTTACCGCATTGAAGGTTTTGAGTGAGATGAATATATTTACGCCTTTTAACATTATCGCGCCGGGATTGCTGTTTGAGATACGATGTGATAAGTTCTACTTCCTGCAGAGTTTTAAAATGACTTACCGGTTGAAGTGTTGCATGAGATTCAGATAACCTTAACCCGGCGTCAATAAGTTTTCTGCTATCTTTATCAAGGTAGTCATCTGATTTGAAAAACATATAATACCATGATGATACTTGATTAAAATATTTAAGCCAGTCTTCTGCCATGAAGGTTCTGCGATAGTGCTGTATTTCCTCCCATTTTCCTGTTCTTTTAAGTTCTTTCACGCCAGTAAGCAGTTGCGGACCGGTACACAGCATAATATCCAGCTGGTATTTTTTTTCTTTACAGCGTGTTTTGACCAGCTCCATCATTGATTTCATTGCCTGACCGTATTGAAATGATTGGAATTTATAGAATTCATCACGATACTGTTCAATCAATTTATCAGGTGAAGTACTTAAGACTTTAGATTCCGGTAAGCCTGTAAACTTGGCGAAATCCTTGAGAGATAAATCTGTAAAACTGCCTTTTTCACCTATGAACATATATGGTTCCCAGTTTACCCAGATACCTTTGGCTTTAAAGCGGATAGCTTGGTCAATAACCTGATTGAGTGCTTGAACATACCATTTACCCTTGCGAATCATATAAGCCGGGTCAAAAGCAGTCTTCACTATCTTGCCGCTGACCTGTTTGACTTTGACACTGTCCGGAGCTTTTGCTGATGCTGAAACGTAACGTAACATATATCCATTAACCATACAGTTTGTTGCCATATAAGCAGGAATGCCGGCATAGTAAGCGGCTTTGTACAGCGGACTGATGTCGCGTTTGTCGCGCATAGGAAATAAAGACCCGGCACGCAAAACATCCGGCAGGTAAATAACATTAAACCCGCTCTTTTTATAAAATTCCATAAAACTTTTCAGCGGAGCCCCGTAATATTCAATACTGGTTCCAGAGTGAATTCCAACGGAAAACTTTTTTGGTGTGGTAACGCGGGTAATCTCAGGAGTGATTTGTACTTTAAATACAGATGGCTTGCAGCTTAAAGTATCGTCTTTATAATAAATATAGCATTTGTAGTTTTTAGCGGAAGGAGCCGCACTGGTTGAGAGCAGCGGAATGATTGAATTAAAAGCCGTTTTTGAAAAATCAGGCATCCGCATAATAGTTTTTGGCAGCGGCATGCTGTATTCATATTTTATATAATTTATACCATTTTTAGTGATTATTTTAGGCTCTTTTGTTTTGCGCGTATCATAACCGCAACTCAATAATTTGATTTGTTCCGGCAATTCAAAAACAATACGAGGGTTTTTAAATTTGCGCTGTGTCTTATTAGCACATGTCAGGTAAACCGGCAGAAAACTATTCCTTGGTAGTTTGAAAACATTTCTGTCAATATAGTAACCCGGACTCATTCGAAACGAGATTTCATCGCCGGGTTCTACTTTTAATTCCTGTATTCTAAAATCATCCAGCCATATTTCTCCGGGACCTTTGCTTATGAAAATTGTAATTTTAAGCCGTCCATCGCCGGGGAATGTTTTTATTTTAGCGGTATATTTTTTCCAG
Organism: Victivallaceae bacterium; assembly: GCA_021647315.1. Taxonomy (GTDB): domain Bacteria; phylum Verrucomicrobiota; class Lentisphaeria; order Victivallales; family Victivallaceae; genus JAKIUY01. Next base: position 12,763 of record JAKIUY010000109.1, on the reverse strand, counting down.
TCTCCCGGTCCCTGTATATTGACGAAATTTTTAAATAATTTCGCACGCCATTTTCCTTCGGGTGTAAGATGATTTTCACGAATCCAAAGTTGACATTTTCCTTTTATCTTGCTCTGGAATGAAAACTCGAAGACCTTGCCCGGCTCGACTTTTCCTAGATATGTTTCCAGGATAATAACTTTGGTATTGACAGATAATTTTAATTTCAGTGCCTGTTTGCCTTCTCGGAAGTCACCTCTATCCATAGCAACCGCGGTTGCTAACGGTACAGCTTTCTTATTTTTCAGAATAACTCTTCCACCCCAGTAGCCGGGCACGCCCTTATACAGTTTATATTCAAACCCGCCATTTTTAAATTCAGCCGCATTGGTAGTTATAGCTGAAAGCAATAACAAGCAAAATGTTAACCATTTATTAAACATAATTTCTCCTGTGATCTTAATTTATTGAAGCTGGCGATATATACGATTTTGAGTGAGTTTTTTTGGAATGCAGGCTTTAGCCTGCATCGTATACGTTCAAAAAAGCACCTTAAAACCTGTAGCGTGCAATCGAATATTACGTTGCCGGAACTTTTTTCGCCATAATTAGTGTCTGAACTCCGACAAGGCGATCTGTTTATATGGCGTTTTCGTCTAGGCACTAATTAACAATATTAATAATAACTGATTACGGATTTGCTTCTCTGCGACCCCAAAATGGATTTGCAATAGTATCAAATGAGGGATATGTATTCATTGAGCCAGTGTGACCGTCAAGATAAAGAATATTAAAACTACCGTTATTGGCAGCGCTTTCACCACTACCACCATGACGACGTCCGATAAACTGTTTACGGGTTGCGGCTATCCATGGATTAATAATTACTGTACCTTGTTGCTGAGCCGCAGAACCACCTTTGATTCCTTTCATGTCCATAAAATAGGCAACACGACTTGAACGACGATAATTAGCCAATTTTCGTGGCAAGTACCACTTTATGCCGTTAACAGTAATTAAGATGTCATTTATAGAGGTTGGTCGGGCATAACTGGTTATTTTATACCAAGGAGTTAAATCCGCCGGACATTTGATCATGAGATCTTTTACTGGATTGGTGGTCTTCAAATAACCGTTTTGTGCTAAAATATAAAACCATTGATGGGTATTTGTTGTACTATCGATAACCGTATAACCATCATAATCGTTAGAGTAATTATTCAGGGTGAGACCCAACTGTTTCAGATTGCTCATACAGGCAATTGATTTGGCCTTCTCTCTCGCCTGATTCAATGCCGGCAATAACATACTGGCAAGGATAGCAATAATAGCTATCACGACCAATAATTCTATTAGGGTGAAATTTCTGATTAAAACTAATGCTCTATTCTTTTCATTTACTGTGTTGGCGTGATTATTTCTATATGCATTCATGATACTTCTCCTGTTTTTGTGATATTATTATGAGTTGTTAGTCTGCAAGCAATTTAGTCTCCGTTTCTGCTTGATTGGAATTAAAAATAACAATGACATATTATTACGAATTATTAACCTACAAACAGTTTATCCTCCCTTTTCTGCCTGGTTAAAATTAAACTTTAAAATAAATAGTGAAATCATTTCACAATAACCATTATAACATAAGTTCTATTATTAGTCAACAGGTAAACTTGTCTTTTATCAAAAAAGTGCTATCTTTCATATAGCATGAAATTATTTCACAACTATTCATATTTAATCATAAATTTACAAACGAGGTCAGCAATGAGCAATAAGATCGCCGATGTGGCAAAAAGTGCAGGTGTATCGCCAGCTACAGTTTCGCGAGTTTTTAATCGCCACCCGTATGTGAAAAACAAAATCCGTGATGCTGTTGTTGCGGCCGCGAGGAAATTAAACTATGCTCCGAAGTCATCGCGAACCCAGAATGGTTTTGGTATTATGATTCGTGGAGATAAATACCTCACACTTGCTACCTATGATACGCAAATGATTACAGGAATATCGCGCAGTTTTTTTGAACATGGGTATAATGCGGAAATAATTTCAGATCAACAGGTCTCATTATTACACAGCAACAGTTTTTTAGCTTTAATTATATTGTCTATTACAGTAGATGAGCACTTGCTCAATCTTGGCATTCCACTTATTCTAGTTAACAATTTACATCAAGACACCCATTCGGTTGTTACTGACCACTTTCAGGGAATTGAGTTGGCGGTTGAACATTTAATTGGCTGCGGGCATCGAAGTATTGCCTATATTTCAGGGGTTTCGCATAGCTGGGGCTATATGGAACGGTTAAGAGGTTATCGTGAGACATTGGCAAAGCATAATATTGAATATAACAATAATCTGCATGCTGATGCAGAAAAAGACGGGTTAATCGAAGCGACAGTTCGCTTGATGAAAAAACGGCCGACGGCGATTATTCTTTCCGGCGAAGGTCGAGCCCAGCATTTGAGTCATGCCATGTATCTGCTTGATAAAAAGATTCCTGATGATGTCTCTGTGGTGACATTTGAAGATGCAGATATATCGAAATACCTGACTCCACCCCATACGACAATAAGCCAAAATATTCCGAATTTCACTAAAACAGTAGCTGAACTTGCGATTGACATTGTGAATAACTCTAAAGACAGATCAATTAGACATATTGTACTTGATAATGACTTTATCCTGCGGGAATCAACCAAAAAGATTTAGTTACTACTCACCTAGTTACGCCCGCTACGCAAAGCGTGGTAAACTCGTAGCTTGCCCTGCTTTGCAGAGTTCCCACTTTAGTGGGTGTTTTTCGCACTTTTGACGGATACTCCTCCGCCATCGTTTTGAGTAGGGCAGATCCACGCTGTTGTTTTGGGATGACAGTGCAAGAGCAGCTGTCTTACTTTTTACGGTCCAATGCCCGTGGTGACAGTGCTACACGTAAAGCGACGAGAGGCAGACAGATATCTGCCTACAAAATTAGACTTCTTATGTTATATGCACTTGTCTCAAGAGACCCTGGCAAGCTGTAACGTCTTATTTTTTTGCTTCAAATACTACAGCGCGACAGGTAACATCTTGTAGCCAATCTACTGCGATGCTGGCTTTGAGCTGTTCGGCTGAATATGTTCCGAGCTCATTGCCGATGGTATCGCAGAAAGTTAATGACTGTACCGCATAATCAAGTTGCAGGGTGATTTCAGCTTCAGCATAACCGTTTTTGAAGATGAAAAGCATACCGTTGCCAATTGAGTTAAAACGGGCAAAGCCGTCCCAGTCACTGTTTTCAATATATTTACTGCCCCGCAGACGATAAAAGCTGGTCAGCTGTTCTGCCTGATTCAATGTTTCCCAGGCTGAGGATACGGCTGAAATTGCTGCAATATCTTCTGTCGAAAGGGTTCTCAGATCACCAGCAGCCAATGGCGCACCGGTAAATGGCGTCAGGAAGTTTTCCAGACCATGTTCACCTTCAATACAAATCAGACTGCCGAGGATACGTTCAACCGGCAATAGATTGCTGAAGTTATAAATAGTATTGCGAATTTTCAATGCATTTGCCACTTTCGGCTGCATAGTATTCAGATTGGTGATATGATGCAGTTCAGACAATTGTAAAGCCCCGATACTCGGAGCCTCTGTGCCGAATGTTTCAAAACTGAAATCAATCACCAGTTCAGGATAACGCTCTTTCATGCTGTTCTTAAAATAGAACATCGCCCGATACTGTTCAAATGCCGAATCAGAATAGTCACGATGATAGGCGTGTTCTGTTGAATGACAGCCGTATGGCATCATGCCATAAGGACTGCAGACTGAACTGAAATCAAGTTTGAAGTAATCAACATTATACCGTTCAGTTAATTCAGTCAATTTATCAATAACAAAATCACGGTGTTTAGATGCCATGCAACGCGTGGTATATTTACCGGCAAAACCAAAGCTTTTTCCCTCATTATGGAAGTCTAGGGCATTATCTTCAGGGCGCGTTCCCGGTGCACCATAATCATTACCGATATTATACCAAAGCCCGAATTTCATTCCCAATGCTTTCACGCGATCAGCAATAACTTCAAGCCCGTTAGGAAATTTATCTCGATCAACAGTCCAGTTATCACTAATAAACCAACCATCATCAATTACGAAATATTTAAACCCGAGCTTGGCGGCGCGTTCAGCCAGATCCAACAACAGAGCTTCATTAATGTTCAACATAAATGGCACCCAGGTACAATACATCGGTTCACCGTTATCTGCCGTGACTGGCAGTTCACGCCGCACCATCTCCCGAAACCGGTTACGGATATTCTGTTCATCCTGCATGCCTTGATAAAGCATCATTAATGCCCGGCCGGAGACAAATGTTTCACTGGCTGGCAGATAAACATTAAAATCGGCACTACTCATATTATAACCGCATGAAATACCTGACGTCCAATTGGGGTAGACCATAAAATGGCGCATCGGTCCAGGAGCCGTATTGCCAATATAAAGCCCTTCGTTCAATTCACGATTATGCACCTGAACAATATCTTCATCTGAAGTGGCAAACATCGGCTGCGAACGCACCGAGCCGTGTTTCAGATAAAAGTCAGCATCAACAAACTCACCGGGACAGCAGTTAAGCACCTCGAAGAAGAGCTGCTTAATATGCAATTCACCATTTTCAGCAGTAAACTCCAGCCATTTGGCCGCTCCCGGCATATCGGGATAAACTTCGTAGCAAACCTTAACCGAAGCATTGACTTTTGTCACATTGAATGTCAATTTGAGAATTTCACTGCCCGCGGAGCCGGAAATAATTTCGCTGTCGATAAATTTATATTCAGCATCAGCAGTCGTTAAATTACCATCGAGAATATGATATTCAGGTTTATGATAACTGTAGGTCAGCTGTCCATTCAGTGTCACCTGAAATTCAGCCGCATCGGGACGCCTGACATATTCACGCCCATTACTACGATTAACAATAGAAATCGTCCGCAAACCATATTCATCAACTTTCAACTCACGCCTAAACAGCGTATTTCCCACAACAAACTGACCATTTTCACCAACAACAATAGCCATAATAAATTTCCTTATTTAATTTTTATTTAAATTATGCTTAATCTACTATTCAAATCAAATCATACAATCTAAAATCCTTAAAAAGCGCACCCTTTTGGTACGGTCCCCCCCCGGGAGCACTGGTCGTCATACCGGCTTAAGTGAAATCAACATATAAATTCATGACAACTACCTTTTTAATGCTGGATGTCACATCCGGGTAGCAAACAGCTACCTTTTAATGTGGGAGCCGACCTCCGGGCGGCGAACAAATCTGCACAATTTGCCAAATACTCTTCAGAAATTCCACCCCGGACTGATCACCTCAACTGGTGCTGCCGGGTGCTTCAGCCGGCGTTCCAATAGACGCCAACATTTTTTAACTGCGTCATCTCCGTCAAAACTCAGATATTCAAGCTGATAGATATTAAGTTTTGAATTATCACGTCCGCCTACAGTAATAATAGGTCTGGTATTATCATCAGGTTGCTGGATTGCCCCAAACAGCACCCCAGATCCAAGCACACTGCTACCGACAATAACCGCATCAGGATATTCCAACGCCATAAGCCGTAGCACCGCATCAAATCCAGTTTGCATTGTTACTGTCCGACAGTGCAAAGTTAAATCTTTGCTCCTGACAAGATCATCTTCTTCGTGAGCCACCTTGACCCCTTCAGCAATTTCAAGATTCTTCATGATAGTAACAGCACCGGCAATCAATGCAATACGCCGATAACCATGCCTGATAAAATAACGTGCGGCACGATATCCCCAGTTGTACCAATCCAGACAGCAACTGTCATAACTGCTCTGCAATTCACTGACAATAAATTTTTCGAGCAGCAATACCGGAATGCCGCTAGCCGTAATAAATTTGGCAATCCCCTGAGAAACAGCCCCCGTCAACAGACATAAATCAGGTTTCTCAAGTCTGCAAACCGTGCCGAAACGCTGTTTGAAGTCATGATTATCAGCAAATGATTCAATAAACAGATGGTATCCTGCCGCGCTGCAACGTCGACTCAACCCGGCAATCAAAACAGTTTCATAATGGGTCATAGGTTCCGAACCGAATATGAAAAACCCAATCCGCCGCCTAACTGGAATATCAGCATCAACCACGCCACGCCCGACAAAAGTGCCTTTACGCGACAGTCGATGAATTATATTCGCCTCCAACAGCAACTCCAAAGCCCGGCGAATGGTCACCCGGCTTACCTCATAACGAGTCGCCAATTCACGCTCGCTCGGCAAACGACCATTCAGACGCCCATCATCAATGCCCCGGTTAATCAATTCAGCAACATGACGATAAATTAATTTTTCATTATTCATAAACTGGTATCCTTTTATATTACATACCAAATAATACCAGTTTAACATATTTTCAACTCAAATTATAATAAAAAATGCAATAAAACTTTTTTATTGAGGGCAAAAATGCAAAAAATCAGTAAATAGCTTGCAAGCCATCATTCCATAGATAGAGTTATTAAAGAATAAAGCCAATGAACATACCGGCTTTGCCAGAACTAAAATAGTAGCCTGCGACTTCCTAGACACGTTCGTAGTCACGTGCCAGGCGCATAAGCAATGATCTCTCTTTTGGGAGATCGAGGCTATTGCGCCGAGACGTCGCAAAGTACAGGAAATACCTACCCGAACGCAGTGACAGATGAAGCGTAGCGTAATAATTTCCTATTAAACAAAATAAAATAAACTTAAGGAGTAGTAAAAATGGCTGGTGTCTCAATTAAAAGTGTTTCCAAGATCTATCCTGGAAATGTAAAAGCTGTTGATAATATTGATCTGGAAATTAAAAACCGTGAATTTATGGTTCTAGTAGGCCCGTCCGGCTGTGGTAAATCAACGACCCTGCGGATGATTGCCGGACTTGAAGAGATCTCCAGCGGTACAGTCAGCATCGGTGATCGCGTTGTCAATGATATTCCACCGAAAGATCGTGATATTGCCATGGTATTCCAGAACTATGCGCTATACCCGCACATGAGCGTCTATGATAATATGGCATTTGGCCTGAAACTACGCAAATACAAAAAAGCTGAAATTAAACGCCGGGTTGAAGAGGCGGCCAGAATTCTCAGTATCGAAGATTATCTGGATCGTCGCCCCAAGGCTCTTTCCGGTGGGCAACGTCAACGGGTTGCGGTAGGTCGCGCAATTGTCCGGAAACCGGAAGCATTCCTGTTCGATGAGCCACTGTCAAACCTTGATGCAAAAATGCGAGTTCAGATGCGGACAGAAATCTCAAAGCTGCATACCCAGTTAGAAACTACGATGATCTACGTTACTCACGACCAGGTTGAAGCGATGACCATGGGCGACCGGATCTGTGTAATGAAAGATGGTCTTATCCAGCAGATCGCCGATCCGATTACACTATATGACAAACCTACTAACCTGTTTGTTGCAAGTTTTATCGGCACGCCGCCAATGAACCTATTTGAAGGCGACCTTTCCCAAGCTGGCAATAAACTTAGGTTTAAAGAAGATACTTTTGAATTTGATTTACCGACTGAATGGCAGGAAAAAATGGCTGACTACGTGGGCAAAAAAATCACCTTCGGTATCCGTCCGGAAGATATCGGGTCTGAACAGGCTACGGATAAAAACTTTCCGATGATCAAAGCAGTCATTGAAGTTGTCGAACCAATGGGGGCTGAGACCTATCTCTACCTGAATACCGGCACACATCCATTCATTGCCAGAGTTGACGCTCACCTGAATTTCAAAGTAGGCCAGGAAGTTGAACTGCCGCTTTACATGCCTAAAGCTCACGTCTTCAATACCGAAACCGAAAATCTGGTAATTTAAAAATACTGCGTATTAAGCTTTACGGCTCCGCCGTTTTGGACTGCGGTGATCTTTCACCGCTTTTCACTGACATTGTAGGTGCTTGGCTCCTAACATGTACAAAACTTTCGGCATAAGTTGCTTTTCCTGCTTCCGTAGCGACGCAGGAGCGGAGTTTGAAGCAGTATAAGCCAGACGAACGTCTGTAGGGGCTTACTAATAAAATAAAACTCCCAAACCAGCGGAACAGGAACCAAGGGGTGCCAGTGTCTCGATGAGACCGGCATTAGTGACTGAAAAAGACAAAAAAAAATACTCTTGAAGTAAATCAAGAGTATTTTTCAGCTACTAATTAAAAATTAATTAGATAGAAGCTTTGTCCCAAGTAGCTTTACCAACAAAAGCTGTTAGGTTACGGCCATCAGTTGTTTTGGCTTTGAAAGCATATCTTTCATTGCCTGCTTTTCCGTAGGTGACTTTCTCGGTAACTTCTGCTTCGACTTTCTTCTTTTCTTTGACGTCATAGAATGAATGTTTCATGATGTCTCCCTGTTGATGATTAACGACTGATAACGAATACTAAACTAAAATCAATATAACATACAGATTACACTTCGCAAATGTAAATTCACGTTTTTTTTCATTTCCCCCGCTCAAACCCCCTCAAATTAATTACAACTCTCTTATAGTAAATAACTTAAAAAATATAAAAAAAAATGAGTTTTTTTTATAAATAAAGCAAAACAACCTCAATAAAAGCAATTTACAACAAATACAATGCAAATTTCATACAGAGGAAGACAGTAATCCCTGTCCTCCACCACTACTCTTTTAAAAACAGGCGAAGCTCCATAAAATGCCGCGTGACTTTAAATATGATTTTACAGGAGCTTCGCTTCTAGCATCCCAATCATCGTCCCCGAGGAATCCAGCTTTTACGGTCATATCCTTTGCCCGGTTCAATAATCGTTGCTTTCAGATACATATTCATAACCTCACTTATTTCATTCCTTCTAAAAAAATCCGGCCCGAAAATATTGATATACCGTTCACGGTTCTGATTAACAATCCCGCCAATCGAAATCCTAGCACCACTTTTCACCACCACCTTGCTAGAGAGTGAAGTCACTTTCACTGCTTTATTGCCACGCTTACCGGTAATCTCAGTGATTTCAGGATAAACTTCAACCTCAATCATACCATTCCCCAGATCACGCGGCAGTACCTGAAGCGAAACCCCGACATCAGTCATAATCGGTTCCTGCGGCATAACCACCACCGTGGTACTGTGCGGATTCACGATTATAGTTTTATCAGGGCGCTGATAACGCCGCCAGGTCGGATCAACCACACTTTTGCCAACCCACAATTGTGCGGGGGAACCACTCTGAGTAACAATAAATGAACTGGTTGTTGAACTGGTTATATTGCGCCTCGAATAAATATCGAGCCGATTCTTAGGATATTTTATCAATACTTTACCATGCTTACCACGAATAATTTTAGGCTGGTTTTTATAATTGTAGGTTAGCTTATCTGAACGTTCCTGTCCGCCCCCCTGACGATCAATCTCAATTCTGATATTAGCTACTGGAACATCTGTACTTGAAATAAATTTCCTAATCCGGGCAATGACATCCGGTCGATCATAAACCAGTATCGAGTTACGACGCTTTTCATATACCAATAAACCACCTTTATTCAACCATGCCCGACACACTTTTTCAATCGTACTGAATTCCAGACTCTGCACCGGAATCAGCTTGTAGATCATTGCCGGCGGCTCATCACCTTCGATGACAATAGGAATTCCGGCAACGACATAAAATCCGTTTAATATAACAGTTGCTGCAACCAGCAATATTAATCCTGTTTTTTTCATATTCATCATTCCTTTTTTTGACTTTATTTAAATTATCCCTATAGTAACTATATTGCATAACGAAAATTTATCTATTAATATTATCAATCAATCGATAATATTTACACTTTTAAATACTTGGAGATTACCATGAAACGGACTAAAATTATCGCCACGATTGGCCCGGCAAGTGAAAAACGCTCAACGTTGGAAAAAATGGCAAAAGCTGGCATGGATATCTGCCGACTCAATTTTTCATTCGGAACTCACGAGGAACACCTCAACAAAATAGCCATGATTCGTGAAGTATCCAAACGTACCGGAAAAAGTCTGGCAATACTTCAGGATCTGCAGGGGCCCAAAATACGTATCGGCAAGCTTACTGCTCCAGTTAAAGTAAAAAAAGGTGATGAAATTATTCTTTCCGGCAAAACTGTTCATAAATCAACATTTTATCTGCCAACCACCTATCCCCTAATTGCCTCTGACACCAAACCTGGAAAAACTATCCTGCTAGCCGACGGACGCATTATTCTCCAGGTAAAATCAGCCGATCCACGCAAAAAAGAAGCTATCTGCAAAGTCACCTGTGGCGGTACCATTCTTACCGGCAAAGGGATTAATCTGCCATATACCGATATCTCAATGCCAGCACTGAGTAAAAAAGATATTGCAGATGCCAAGTTCGGCATCAAAGCCGGTGTCGATGCGATTGCTCTCTCATTTGTCAGAAGTGCTGAAGATATAATGAAGCTACGCCGCCTGCTGAAAAAAGAAAATTCCGACATCCCGATTATCGCCAAGCTGGAAAAACCTGAAGCTTTAGATAACCTCGATGCGATTGTCATAGCGGCTGATGGCGTAATGGTCGCCCGCGGTGATCTCGCGGACGAAATATCCTTCGAGCAGGTTCCGGTTGCCCAGAAAAAAATTATCAACGCTGCTAACGCCAAAGCAAAACTAACCATTATCGCAACGGAAATGCTCAGCTCCATGGTTGACAACCCGCTCCCAACCCGAGCGGAAGTCAGTGATGTCGCGAACGGCGTACTTGATGGTACCGATATTGTGATGCTCTCAAATGAAACTGCCACCGGTAAGTATCCGGCAAAAGCGGTACAAACTATGACAAAAATAATTAAAGAGGCAGAAAATATCCTGCCATCGGCACATTACCTGAAAAATTTTAATGCCCATAAAAAATATGCCGTCACCGAAGCAATGTGTTTAGCCGCCTCATTCCTTTCCCATGAACTGAATGAACGAGCGATTGCAGTCCTGACCTCATCCGGCAATACCGCCAGAATTATGGCAAAAACCCGGCCGGAAACTACCATCTTCGCCGCCACCGCTAACGAAAACATCTATTATCGTATGGCACTCTATAACAATGTCTGGCCCCTGTTGCTCAGATCTTCCGACCCGGAAGATACCGCCAGAACATACCTGGAACTGGAGAATATGTTAATAGCCAAAAAACTGGCAAAAAAAGGTGAACTGATCATAACCCTTAACGGGATTCATCAAAAAGGCGGCAACTGGTCACTGAACTCAATTCACACCGTAACGCTAGGAGAATAACCAACACCCCGGAACCGCAGGCGTCCCGCCTGCATCCATCCTGGGAACACCGAACCCAAGCTCGGAAATATCTCTCTGGGAACACCGAGCCCCAGCTCGGCATCCTCGCTAAATAAACTGATACCAGTCAAAACATAATAACGCATGAAATAATCTCTTACATCATCAAATCCAAACAAAAAAATGTAAGAAAAGACAACTCATCATTAAAACCGCATATTTTTATCGTTTTTTTATGACATTCGATTTGTTTTTTCCCCTTCGAGTATTACTATATAAGCTCGCTCATCAATGAGTGAACATGCTCCGGCTTAGCTCAGCGGTAGAGTAGGTGGCTGTTAACCACTTGGTCGTTGGTTCGAATCCAACAGCCGGAGCCATTTCTTTCCACAGTGTCAGAAATGGTCAAAGCATAACAATTTTCCTCAGAACAAACCAAATCACCCACCATTACCAATTTTTGACATAGAATGTCTATTAAGTGCAGTTATTTGTGCTTTTATTAGTGCCCATTGATCTGAATTACCATTAGAGGTGATTACAAATATAAAGGATTGCACTAGATATATTATCCCTTTGTGGATTTTTCTGCGACTTCAGCAGTTACTTGGGAATCTGTTGCTTCAACCATTTGTTTAATAATACAATCAGCAATGCCGTAAACCCAATGAGAAAAAGTAGTAGAATACTTTTCCAGATTGGCGTATCAAACCAATCTGCTTTTAAACTGTCTGGGATATCTTCAAGTTGAGGCAGCTCTATGCGTCCGAAAATATCAAATAAATGACAGATCGTATCAAGGGAAGCGTCCCGACGGATAGCCTGGGGAACAGTGGAGAAATCAACCAATTGCCTTAATAGAGAACCCAGCAGTTGCACCTGTTCGACATTATCATAAGTTGAATCCTTTAGGTAAACAGACAACGCATCTTCAAATTGCTCTCTCAGATATAAAAAGGTTTTAATCGTCTCTTGTGGACTGTTAGTCTTAATTGACTGATAAATAGGAAATAGGCGGAGTAGCTTTTACCTTGCTGTTCTCGGTTATGCCCTGTGTGCCTGCCGATGTGCTTAGTTCAGTCATTAACAGGCTTATTATAAAACAGCCAATCAAAAAACTTTTTATTTTATACAGTTTAACTCTTTGGAGTAAATTAATCATTTATCAAATTCCTTTTAACGAGTCAAAAGTTCTAACTTAACACTCATACTTTGAACGGGAAGAAACTTTACTTTGAGATGATGGTAAAGCAGAAATAGCTTTATCAGAGCGCAAAAAAAGTTAAGATTTCAAGCGTTTGAAATATAGTATAAGTATTTTTGCCTGTTGCACATAATAACCTGGCAAACTTATTATCTATACTAGCGACGGATGAAATCTTAGCTTTTAATTAGTTAAATTAATGCTATATTACTTATAAAATAAGGAAGTAGTATTATGATAAAAATTGAATTTACAGAAGGCGATATAAGTAATATTGAGTG
>JAKIUY010000108.1 GCA_021647315.1 Victivallaceae bacterium | reverse complement strand
TGGGAACCTCTCTTGATTTTATATCAAAAAGCGCAATAAAAAAGGGGGAAGACGGTTTTTCTCTGTTTTTTATTGATTTTAAGTAAGAAAATAGGTCTGTAACCATAGGTAAGGGTTGACAGTACCGGGTAGATAATCGGGATATAAATATGAAATTATTATTGACGTCAATTGTGACGGCATTAGCCGTCACCTCATTTGCCGCGCCGATTTCGCGTGGCGAGTATCTCAAGTTGCGAACCCAGGCACTGAATCGTAAACGGGCGGTTATTTTCAATAATGACGGTTGTGATGCTTACCTTTATCCACAGCGCAGATTGCCGTTTTCGATTGAAAAGTTCCTGAAACTGCGCACTTCACCACTGAAAGATTCGCATGTCAAAACTATTTCATACTGCACGATCAGTTCATCTTTCGGACAATTCACCCATGCCACCAAGGTTGGCGAATTCCTGACCAACACCCATAAACGTAAAGGGCGGGTGAATGTTACGCCGGAGTTTGCCAAACTTAATACCGACCCGCTGCGGGAAGTCATTAAATATGCCCATGCCAATAATATGGAACTGTTCTGGAGTAATCGGGTCAATGATACGCATGACAGTGGGCATCGCCCCGGCAAACCATACGAACGCTGGTCAAAACTCAAACAGGCACATCCCGAATGGTTGATGGGCAAGTGTGGCGAACGTTTCCCGGCGGGGCGTTGGAGTGCGGTTGATTTTACTCATCCCGAGATTCGTGATCTTGCGGTTCAATACGTAACTGAAGTATGTGAAAACTACGATGTCGATGGCATTGAACTGGATTTTTTCCGGCATCTCTATCTCTTTAAAAGTGTGGTCAAAGGTGGTAAAGCATCCGCTGCTGAACGTGCCATGCTAACTGAAGTAATGCGCAATATCCGTACCATGACGGAACGCGTCGGGATGCGTAAAGGCAAGGCGATTCTAGTTGCAATACGGGTGCCTGATTCAGTCGAATATTGCCGTGAACTTGGTATTGATTTGCGCCAGTGGCTCAAGGAAGGTTTGGTGGATATCATCATCGGCAGCGGTTATTTCCGCTTAAACTCATGGAAATATTGGGTTCAACTTGGACACCAATATAAAGTGAAAGTATACGCCGGACTCAGTGAGCCAAGAGTTAGAAACGAAAATCGTAAACTAATTCGTCACAACAAGCTGGTTTATCGTGCCAGAGCTGCGGAAGCACTGCATGACGGCGTCGATGGCATCTACCTGTTCAATCAGTTTTCTGTATCCAGTCCCAAAATGAGTTATCTCAGGGAAATCGGTAAACCGGAAATATTATCAAAAAAGAATAAACTCTATTTTGTGACATACCGTGACGGCAATCCAAGCCGTGATTTAAGTAATGGTATTCAATACCAACATATTTCTTTACTTACACCGGCTCACTCAGCCTCGCTCGGTGCTAAGCCGTTTACCGGTACCATAACAGTAGGAGATGAAGGTGTTGTCGATAATGCCCTGCTGATTCTCAATGTTGCCTCAGTTGTGCCTGATCAAATTAAAGTCAGTCTGAACGGCATTAAACTCGTGAACACCAAAGCGGATATTGGGTTACTCTATTACCGGATCCCGGTCGGTACCGTTAAGCCGGGCATAAATATCTTAAAGGTAGACGCTGCTACAGCCAAAATGAAAAAGAGTTCACAATTGATTCTAAAAGGCAATAAGAAGTTGACTTGGCGAACCCAGGGATTATGGCGACGACTTTTCAGTGGCTCACCACGGGTTGAAAAAATAGTTGACAACAGCTATCTGCTTGGTGATCTCGGGTTAAATGACAATATCTATAATTTAATCTATCCCTGGCAGGCATCGCCAAATACCACAAATGTCTTAACATTTAAAGCCAAAGTAAAATCCACAACCGCCCCGGAAGCTGTCTGCGTTAGATTTTCAAACGGTAAATACGCGGAATATTTACTGCTGGAAACCAATCGCATCAGCCTGAAATATGCGGCAGCCATGCGGAGATTCAATACCACGGACAAGTTCCATCAGTACAAACTGGAACTGAACAAAAACCGCATCCGAATCTATGTTGACGGCAAATTAATGCTGGCTTCAACTATGAACGCCTCTTATAAAAAAGATGCCGCGGTTTTTGCTCTAGCCGGATTCAGAACGCATTATATGTCCTCAAACAGTATGATTATCGGCTCCATGAGCGGTCCCGGAACAGGTGAAGCGTATTGGAAAGATATAAAGTTCAGTTCATCAAATCCTCGATTACTGGATGCCGCGCTGTTAATTATTAAAGACCCCGATGAACCGGATGTTGCCTATTTTAAAGCGATTTCAGAAAAACCGTTGTTCCCGATTGTAGCAAAAATGCAGACTGCCTTCAGCATTAACTATCAATCATCCTCTGGAAAATTGCCTGAAAAACCATGGCGAACGCGATCTTACAGTAAAAATGCTCAAATTAAAAACGGAGTTCTGTTGCTTGACCATTCCACCGGTGGCAGACAGGAATATTGCTCTTTCGATTATAAACTTGGCGCAAGCGCACCTCGCTACCGTTTTGCCGAAGTAGATTTATCTCTGAAATTGCTGGATGCTACAGAAAAACCACAATTTTCCCTAATCGTGGCACTGCCTGATAAAAAAGGTGAAATCACTGTTTGGAGTTTCAAATTTGCAAATAACGGTATTTCAGCCAGAAACGGGCGCAAAGATAAATTCACCACATTTGCTCTTGATAAAAAATTCACCCGTTTACGCGTCATATTTGATCCGGCAAACGGGCGGGCGGAGATTTACCCGGAAAACTCAACCCGGCCACTGTTAAGCGCTCGGGGACGAAAAGCTTCGAAATATTCTATCGGGATGAAGTTTGGCGACGCATCAGGAGCCGTAAAGGGCCGGACCGCGCTGAAAACCATCTCATTTCACTTAAAAAATAAATCTGGAGAGTAATATGCGTACAAACAAAACCCTTGAGAAATTGCATTCCGGTCAACCGGTTTTCTGTCTTAAAAGCATCTATGCCGAACCCGACATCGTGGAAATGATGGGGTATCTCGGTACTGATGTGGTCTGGATATGCAACGAACATATCGGTATTGACCCGGAAAAACTTAAAAATGTTATCCGCGCGGGACGTGCCGGTAATGTCGATATTATGGTGCGTCGTGCATTCGGAAATTATGATGATCTGATTCAACCACTCGAAATGGGTGCAGCTGGATTGATGATTCCACATTGCATGAATGCCGACATAGCACGTTCAATTATTAATCAGACCCGTTTCTATCCACTGGGCAACCGTGGCATCGACGGTGTCGGTGGCGACAGTTTTTTTGGCACAGTGGCGGGATCAGACTACACCGAAGGCGCTAATCGTGAAACGTTTATCATGGTACAAATCGAAGATGCTGAGTCTGTCAATGAGATCGAAGCCATTGCTGAAGTGCCTGGTATTGATATAATTTTTATCGGCCCGGCCGACCTAAGCCAAAGCTTCGGCTGTCCCGGGGACTTCCGTAATGGTAAAATCCGTGATGCCATCAAGCGCACAGTCGCCGCCTGTAATGCCAACGGCAAATGGTGCGGGACCAGTGGCTTGGATTTTACCTATATGCAAGAACTTTTAGGTATAGGAGTTAAATTCCTGACTGTAACAAGTGATTTCGGTCTAATCAAAAAAGGTGTAACAACAACACTTGAAGAATGTAAAAAGCTAAAATCATAACCGGTTATACTTTAAACGCTTGAAATTTTAATATTTTTCGCTCCCTGACAACGCTGTTTCTGACCTTTGCAAGCAATTGGTTACTTCTAGTAGCCAACAGCTTACAAAAATCAGCCCAGTATTTATCATCATTACGAAAAAAGTTAAGTTTCTTCCCGCTCCAAGTATAACAAAAACAATAAACAACTATCCGTATACGGGTATAAAACTTCAAAAGGAAAAAAAAATGAAATCACCGCAAATAATTAAAGTGGGCAATCGCCTGATCGGTCCCGATCAACCCATCTTTCTGACCGCCGAAATCGGCATCTCACATTCCGGCAGTTTTGAAAATGCGGAACGGATGATTGTCGATGCTGCTAAAGCCGGTTGTGACGGTGTCGATATGTTTATCGGCGATAGTAACGGATTCTATTTCGCCCCGTTCGCCCCTGACAATGATACCAGAAAAGTCTGGGACGAACAATCATTTTCAATGGAACAGTGGCGCAAACTTATGAAAATAGCCAAAGCTAACGATATAATCATTTATGCCACACCGCTGGACTTGATCAGCCTGCAAAAAGCCGCTGATCTGGGCGTGCCAATGATTAATATTAATTCCGATGACATCAGCAACCTGAGGTTACTTGAGGCCGCGGCGGATCTTGGCGTACCAATAACGCTTCACGATATCGGTGCATCGTTATCCGAAGTTGAAACTGCTGTAATGACCTTGATTGAAAATGGAGCGACAGAAATAATTCTGCTCCATTCAACCCAGGAGGCTGGGGAAGAAAAAGTTCTTTACGGCGCTGCCAACTTACTTGTCATGGAAACTTACCGCAGCGCATTCGGCAGTCTCGGGGTTCATGTTGGCTGTGTGGAACATACAACCAGTGATTTCCTTATTTATGCCGTTGCAGCTCTGAAACCAGTGTTGATTTCCAAACATATCCAAGTCGCCGACAGCGGTAATGAACATGATCCGCATATTTCAGTCGATTCCGCTGCAATGGGAACAATGATTAAAAAAGTAAGGTATGTTGAAATGGCTCTTGGTTGCGGACACAACCAGAAAGTTACAACCATGGCCGAAAATAATACCAACGCCACACCCCGTAACAAGGTATTGGTAGCAAACCGTGCTATTCCTGCCGGAAAGGTTATTGAAGAAGCGGATATAGTCGCTAAACGCCCCGGACGCCTCGGGGGCTTGCATCCTGCCCAGGCTCGATTGCTTATCGGTGCCAAAACCAGCAATGATATAGCGGAAAATATCCGGCTGGATTTGAACATGTTTGAAAATTTTCCGGAGCCGGAATACCGTTTCCCTGATATCGATGCCTTTATCGTCGACTCCACCGACAATATCCAGGGCGCATAAAACTCTGAATATTCATAAAAATATCACCTGAATCCTTGTATAATCTTATGGTTGGATTATATTATGGGCTCTTTTCGTGAATTAACGAATGGAGTTACACTGGCAACAGGCCCCATTGAAGTGCTTGACACCTGTTGCCGATTTTTTATTAACCTTTAAACTTTAAGGAGAAGGGATATGGCTGTTGCAAGTCGAGCTAAGCACAAATTTTGTCGTCGCATAGGAACATGTATCTGGAATGATCCAAAATGTCCTAGTGTGAAAAAACCTTACCCAGCTGGACATCATGGTAAGACCGCGCGTCGTAAGAAGCTTTCAACCTATGGTGAATTGCTGCTGGAGAAACAGAAATTACGTTTCCACTATGCAATTTCAGAAAAACAATTGCGCATTGCCTATGCAAGCGCGAAGAAAGGTGAAGGCCTGACCAACGAAAAACTGTTCCGCAATCTTGAACAAAGACTTGATTCTTTACTGTTCCATTGTGGATTTGCCCCATCAATCTTTGCGGCAAAACAGTTTGTCTGCCACGGACACATTCTGGTTGATGGCAAATGCGTTGACCGTTCATCTTTCAAAGTAAAAGAGGGACAGGTTATCTCGATCAACGCGGAAAAATCACCGTCGATCGCAGAAACTGCCCGCAAAAACAATACTACTCCACCGGCCTATATGGAAGTGGAGCTTGACAACCTGAAAGCGACTCTGGTTCGCAAACCTGAAATGGGTGAAATTCCGGTTGAAGTTGAAATCATGAAAGTTATCGAATATTACGCTCGATAATCGAAGGTTTCTTCCAAGGTTTGATAAATATTTTTGTCAGCCTTTAACGCATGTTCGGATTTCACCGGACACGCGTTTTTTTTTGCCCCAGCTCGGATATAAAAAAACCTGGGAACACCGAGCCCCAGCTCGGAAAAAAGCGGTGAAAATCACCGCTCCAAAGATCCTGCGGCTCAACTATTTCGCGACCGTATCGCAAATATCTGACGCAAAGCATCTTTTAGTTAAAAAAATAGACACCAAACAATGTGGAAGCGAATACAATGACAGAACAGAAAAATCCATGGCAAACACTGTCTAAAAAAGCTCACTATGACAATCCCTGGATTAAGGTTGAGGAACATCAGGTAATCAATCCTTCAGGCAAGCCTGGGATCTACGGTAAAGTCTCTTTCAAAAATCGGGCGGTCGGGATTATTCCAGTTGACCGCGATGGCAATATTCGACTTGTCGGCCAGTTCCGCTATACGCTTAATCAATATTCATGGGAAATACCTGAAGGCGGTTCGCCACCGGGCGAAGATTTGCTGGAGTCGGCCAAACGTGAATTACGGGAGGAGACCGGACTGACCGCAAACAAGTGGAGCGAACTGATGCGCCTGCATCTTTCAAATTCTGTTTCAGATGAAGAGGCAATTATATTCCTGGCAGAAGATTTAACTGAAGGCAAAGCAATGCCGGAGGATACCGAAGATTTAGTTGTTCGCAATATTCCTTTCAGTGAAGCGGTGCGGATGGTGATGGATGGAGAAATCACCGATTCAATGAGTGTTGCGGGAATTCTGAAAGCCGCCTGTCTGAAATTGGTAAAACGCCATATTGACATTGTCTATCAGGATGATTATATAGTTATAGTCAATAAGCCGGCAGGATTGCTGGTTCATCGTACAGATATTTCCAATGACCGTGAATTTCTATTGCAATATGTCAGAGATCAAATTAAACAGACAGTTCATCCAGTTCATCGTCTCGACCGTCCAACTTCAGGTCTGGTCATCTTTGCCCTCAATCGTGAAATGCTGACAATGTTCACTAAAATATTCACCGAACATCAGGTAGAAAAAAGTTACATAGCTATTGTAAGGGGTTATGTCAAAGAACATGAGATAATTGACTATCCGTTAAAAAACAACGTCCATGGCGGTTCCGGCGCATTGCAGGAAGCGGTAACCGAATATCATAAACTGGCTGAAGTTGAATTGCCATTCGCAGTGGGACGCTACACAACCGCCCGCTATTCGCTGGTTAAGATATCATTAAAAACCGGGCGCACGCATCAGATCAGACGTCATTTCGCCCATATCCGCCATCCGTTAATCGGCGATACCATGCACGGTGATGGTGAACATAACCGTTTTTTCAGAGAACATTTTGCATGCCATCGGCTGTTACTGATGGCCAACGAACTTTTATTCACTCACCCAGTAACTGAAAAATCGATAGAATTGACCGTCCCATTAGACGATGATTTCCAACAGCTCCTGAATGCTATGGGAATGAAAATGAGATGAAAAACCTGGATATTCCTTTACCAAATCATCATTCCATCAGATTAAATAAATATGATTATTCAACTCCCGGGATATATTTCATTACAATATACACGTAATACACAAGTGCATTCTTTTAGCTAGTTTACTGCGCCTATTTAAGTTCAACTGCGCAGCTCTTTAATAGCTTTTAGATTGCAAAACGGTATAAGATCATCATCATTTATTTGGCGAAATAATCAATGGTAAAATGAGATTGAATGATATGGGAAAAATCATCTACAATCAATGGTTTGATATCCCACGCCGTTTTAAACAGGTCGAATTGGACAAATTTATTGTCATGCCGAACCATATTCACGGTATAATTAAAATTGTTCCCCTAGGGGCTCCCCTTGCGGGTGTCCGTAAACCATGGGAAAGCAATTATCAATAAAGTCGTAAGCCACAAGAGGATAAAAAATTGTCCGAGCTGGAGCTCGGCATTCCCGCGGGGAAGGAAATACACTCATGCCGGGCGGAAGAAGTCGCCGCGAGCACTGGGTTCAACCTTTACCGACTTCTGCCTGCTCAGTTCAGCCAAAGCCTGTTCCAACAGTTCAATACTGACGGCAAGCGTTTCCTGCATATCTACTGCGGTGCATGGACGACGCGAGATTAAAGCCATTATCCGTTGTTGCAGTTCGCCATTGGACTGAGTTGCTGCGGTAATTGGCGTACTGTATTTAAAAGGACCAACCGCTTCAACCGGACAGACCGGCTCCATTGCCTTGACAAAGCGCATCGTATTTTCTGGAGAAGATGCGGTTATCCACGGCACGCAACCGGGGCGGTCAAGCGTATTAAATTGTACTTTATCCGGTTTAATTTGACTGCCGAGTTCAGCAAAGCGTTTAATTGAAGCATCTGAATCGTTGATGCCGGGTACAATAAATATTTCCAGCCATAATTCACCGGTAAAACTGTTACTGAACTCAATCAACCCGGTAATAAATGAATCATAATCACAAGCTGTTGCCGGCCGATTAATTTTCAAGTATTCGTCTCGACAGGTCGCATCGAGTGATGGTACAATCAGATCTATAGAGCTGATTTCCTGAAAAATATCCGGCTGGGTGAACATTGTCGAGTTGGTTAACAGACAAATCTTATATTCAGGATAATTCTTTTTAAGGAATTCAACAATCTCACCCAGCCCTGAATGCAGGGTAGGCTCACCGGCACCGGAAAAAGTCAGATAATCAATTTGAGGATTTTTGCACAGCAATTCATCAAGCTGCCGGATCACTTCGGCCGTCGGAACATATTCATAGCGCTCCGCAGTAAGCTCAGTAGTAGCCCCTGATTCACAATAGACGCAGTTAAATGAACAGGTTTTATATGGCACTAGATCAATTCCGAGCGACAAACCCAAACGACGCGACGCCACCGGACCGAACAAATATTGTCCTGAATTACTCTTTTTCACCATATTAATTACCTTTAAGAATATTGAAGACAGGACTACTTCGCTGCTGAACGTCCGCGACTGAGTTTGATTGTAACTTGCTTCGGAAAAACATTAGTAATCTTGATTCCTTCCAGATTAACCCAACAGTCGACAGCAACTTTATATTTACCCGGATCTTCCAGCGATGAAATATCGACATAAGGCTTAATCATTGCCGGTTTTATAGCAATAACTTTACCGCGTGGTCCATTAATCGTAACATCAACATGCGGGGTTGACAGTAATTCAACCTGCATCTCCGCTGATTCACCGGAGGTTTTAAGAATTTTCAGAGGAATAGCTTTAACTA
The DNA here is from genome assembly GCA_021647315.1 of Victivallaceae bacterium. Classification (GTDB taxonomy): domain Bacteria; phylum Verrucomicrobiota; class Lentisphaeria; order Victivallales; family Victivallaceae; genus JAKIUY01. Next base: position 6,915 of record JAKIUY010000108.1, on the reverse strand, counting down.
TTCGCGAAGCAAGATATTTAGCAATTTCAATGCTTACCATAACTTTTTCAGGCGATATCCGATAGTTGCGGTTTTTTGGGATGGCAGCAGAATATTCAAAACTCTCGGTCTGATGTTCCAGCGGCACGGGAGCAGTATCGACCGCTTCAATATTCTGAATCAAACTGACTGCACCGGTAATCCAGACGTTCTCCGGTGAAATCGTAACCTTGCCGACAATATAATCTTCCGGCATCTTTTTTGAGTCGAAGTCAGCCTTGACCGCCACTTTTCTAGTCGCCCGTTTCTCCAGATTAAGGATAATTTCCTCAGGCTGGATACTGGTAACTTTGACCCCGAAAGGAGTAGAAATATTATCAGCGGTCAACTTAAGTGAATAGGGAGTCCCCGGAGTAAATTTATGTTCAATGATGGCTGCGACTATTCTGATATCTGACGAGGTAAGTTTATTCAGCTGCCTTTTACTGCCAAGAACAACCACAGTCACTTTAGGTATCTGACGGTTCATATTTATCAATTTGGCCGGAATATTAATTGAAACCGGAACATTATCAATACGTGTTTCGGTGCCAATTCTGGTTGACACCATAAAGTAGATCAGCAGGGCAAAAAAGAGCGCAATCAGTTTACGCCAAAAATCTTTCCGGATAATCCCGGGGACCCAGAGCCGAAAAAAACGCCTGCGCGGTCGTAATGAACTGTGAGTTTTATGCATATCAGCCATTATTCCATCTCCTTTTCATCAGCAAAACCATCCAGTTCATCCATCATAAATACCGAATTGAATGAAGATTCATTACCTGAGAGCAATAGCGAATTCAAATAGCGACGCAACTTATCGGCTTTGATGTTACGTTTAATATTGCCACGGCATGCCAAACTTATGGTTCCGGTCTCTTCAGATACCACCAGAGCGACCGCATCAGTCTCCTCGGTAATACCGACTGCCGCCCGATGTCTAGTGCCAAGCGATTTAAGCAATGATTCCTCTTTTGACAGTGGCAGAATAGCATGAGCGGCAATTATAGTATCGTTTTTTATGATTACCGCTCCGTCATGCAACGGTGAATTAGGATAAAAAAGCGATTCAAGCAGATGTGAATTAAGTTTTGAATTGAGTTTTACCGCATCTTCAACAATTGAGCGCATGCCGATCTGACGTTCAAAAACAATTATCACACCAATGCGTCGTTTTGCCATATTCAGGACGGCAGTCACTACCTCGGTAATCGCCTCCTGTTTTTTACTGCGATGCTGAAATGGCGTCGTGCCGAGCTGAGCAAAACCACGCCGCAGTTCAGGCTGAAAGATCACGATAAATGCAATAGCCAGAATGGTCCAGAAGCTGTTCAATAACCAGCTGATAACTTCAAATTTTATTAAATCTGAGGTGACGGTAAGCAGGAGCAGAATAATCAACAGACCGGCCAGAATATTAGCACCTCTGGTACCCCGCAAGTAATAGAGGCCGCTATAGATAAGGGTGGTCAGGATCAATACTTCAAGTACCGGTCGCAGATAGTTCATTCCTAACTGAATATAATAGATAACATCAGCCATCTTCTCTACTCCTATACCCGTTCGGGTAGGGGTTAATTTGTTTTTTCAGCATTCAAACTTAAAACTCAAAAATGAAGTTTTCAATCTGAATCAGCATAATAACTACACGATTCAAACATTTTTAACATTTCAGCCATTTCACGCACATCATGGATCCGAATAATATCAATTCCACGCATCACCAGATATGCAACAACTCCAGCAGTGCCCCATTTGCGCTCTTCAGGATCATCTATATTCAATATCTGCCCGATAAATGCTTTACGTGACGGCCCGACCAATACCGGATAGCCCAAAGCCTTGATTTTATCAATTTCAGCCAACAGTTCAATATTCTGCTGACAGCTTTTTGAAAATCCAATGCCGGGATCAACAATTATCTTCCCCGGTGTTACTCCAGTTTTAACAGCTTTAGCAGCCGCACGTTCAAGAAACTCATAGACCTCATCGACAACATTATCATACACCAAATTTTCTGCATTCTGCATGGTATCCGGCCTGCCCCGCATGTGCATAATGACTAAACTTGCATCATATTGAGCCGCGATCTGCGCCATATCTGGCGAAAACTCAAGCCCGCTGATATCATTCAGCACCGTCGCCCCCGCTTGCAAAGCCGCTTCGGCCACTTCACTTTTCCGAGTATCAATACTAATTATACAATCAGGTTCCAACTTTTTCAATCCGGCAATAACCGGAACAACTCTGGAAATTTCCTCGTCTACCGGAATAAAATCGGCCCCGGGGCGGGTTGATTCTCCACCGATATCAATGATTTCAGCACCGGCATGAAGCAGTTCAACCGCATGTTCAACTGCGCATTGCGGATCAATCCACAGCCCGCCGTCACTGAATGAATCCGGCGTAACATTGACAACTCCCATCAGCCGGGATTTTTGATGATCCATAGCTACAACCTCTTTAATTTCTGAATTAACTCTAACTGTTCTAGCCATTCATCAAAAAGTGGACATTCCTTACGCATTCTGGTAATCCCAATTTTCCCTGCAATAGCAATTCCTGTAGTTGTTTTTTTGAATTTTCCATTTTTTGACCATAAATCAAGTCGTTTCGACGGTGCTGACTGTGGATTGTTATTAATTGCTTCCGGCGTGCCGCATTCAGCTAAAATATTTTCTACTTCTGACATTTTTATCCCCAACTCAGCAGCAATACTAGTTGGATCACTAAAGAGCAGAGTTTCAAATTCATGAACCGCTATAAACGGTATAAAACGTTGTTCTGCCTGCTGAGCAGCAAAAAGTCTTAACACTTCAGTTTTCGTAGCTTCGTTAATTGTTTGAGCTATTTCAGCTGGAGTTGCTCCCGCCTTTACGGCTTCAAGTCCTGGCCATTCCTTTATTCCATAATAGTCAACAAAAGTTGTCACATAGGTATCTGATCGTTGCTTCAAATGAGTGCCCAAATCGTTTTGGGCCCGGGAAAATTTAACATCTCCACCTTTTTGACCTTGCTTTGAAATCTGCGTCGCTGTGATAAAAATATTCTTATCAGCTAAATATGGTCTTACAATTTTTTCAATGAAGATTTCTTCCGTTTTCCCTTCGACAATGACCATTACTTCGATAAAATCACTCATATACCGGACCTCCGGCAATTACATTCTTTGTCCACAGTTCTCCGACTGAATAGGTTTTCAGCCATTCTGAAAAGTTCTTCTCTTCGAGGCGTTTAAAAGTTGAGGCTCCATTTTCACGGTTCACTACGACAATATTTTCAATACCAAACTGATCAATAAGAATGGGTGACTGAGTTGCTACAATTACTTGGGTGCGTTGAGCTGTATCTTGAATCAACTCAGCCAATACTGCGATAGCCGCAGGATGCAAACCAAGTTCTGGCTCATCTATGATAATAGTGGAAGGTGGATCGGGTTGAAGCAGAGCCGTTGCCAAACAGATAAATCGAATTGAACCATCTGATAAATGATATGGTTGCATCGGATAATCGAAGCCTTTTTGTGTCCAGCTGAGATTTACTTCAAGCTTTACCCCCTCTTTTCGTGGTTCAAGCAGAAAATCATCGAAAAATGGGGTTACAATACGAACCGCATTTAATATCTCGTTATATTCTTCAGAATATTCTTCTTTAAGTTTTAAAAGAAACGAACCAATATTAGCTGCATCGAGTCGCAATGATTTGTTATCCTGAACAATTTCGTAATGGCGCATTGGTGCATTATCACTCGTATCATGGAAATGATAAATCTGCCAAGAGGCAATCGCATCATAAACCGGTTGGCTGTATTTCGCATCCGACCGTCCACCTGTAGCTTCCATTACCATTGCTGATAAATCAGAATCACTGTCTCCAAGCTCCCACCAACCAGTATAACCATATTTATAAAATCTAGCTTCAGATTCAATCGAACAGCGATCCTGCGGCGTCGGCACCAATTTAAAGCGAAAGCCATAGTCGCCAAAGTAAGTCTCAAACTCCATCAACTGAGTGGTTTTTCTTCCGTTAAACAGTAGATCACCAGCACCGCCATTGCTAGTCACAAAGCGGTTTAAATTGCCATCCATAAGAGATTTAAGCATCTTAAAAAAACTGATTAAGTTACTTTTGCCTGCACCGTTTCCGCCTACAATAATATTAAGATCAGTCAATTCAAAATCAACCAACTCTTTGATCGACTTGAACCCCTTTATTGTCAGTTTTTTCAAATTTGCCATTATACTTGCTCCCTGACAGCATTGTCTACAATCATTTGATTGTATTCATCTAGGTATCTTTTTAATCCCTTTCTATCAATTAAACGCACATTACCTGCCTCTGCCAATTTATTAGCAGAGTTAGTAAAATAACTATTCGTAATTACCATAGCATCGTCACATTTATAAAATGTCTTAGCAGACAATACTTGTTGCACTGCTGAATTACCAACATTTTCTGTATAATTTTTTGCTTGAATAACTATTTTTCTTCCAAATTTTTCTGCAAATAAATCTGCACCTTGGTCATTACTTCTTGCTGTTGTTTTAACTTCATACCCTAGAGAACTAAACAGTTTAGATAAGAAATCTTCAAACTCATATCCATTCATTTCATCTACTAAATAAATATTAACAAATAAAGAAAGATCAAATTTTTCAAGAGTAACTTTAAATCTTTCAATTGCAATGTTTAAGTATAAATCATTACAATTTTTTTCAATTTTTTTTAACAAAAGATCAGACGGTTCAATCTGAGAACCATTTGGATCCAATGTCTCTTCGAACTCTTCGAAAGAGATGGGAGTGACTATATTACCTAACTGTTTAACAAATTGTTGATTATCCCATAAATAATATGAAAACATAGGAAGTTCTCTCTTGAATGCAGGACCACATTCTTCAATCCATGAGCAAAGGGAATCATTCAAGTTTGATAAAATATGTCTTTTTATAGATTGGACAAAGTTATTATATTGAAATCGAAAAGATGTTGTCCTTATTAACTTTACAGCGAGCTGTGGAAACTCTAACAATTCGTCAAAGCCAAGTCGAACAAGGACATTTTGAAAAAGAGATAAATTAGAAAAATCATCAACATCAATAGAATTAATTCCATTTATCCCAGTAAGCTTCATGTAATTAATAAAATAAGGGGTTTCAAATTGATTATACTTAGAAAGAACAGAGTCTAGTTTTTGCTGAAGTCCCTTTTTTGCTCTTTTTTTAACAAATAAGTCTTTCATGAATCCCTGAGATTCATATTGAAATTCTTGATAGAATTGTGGCTTTAATGGAACATTTTCATGTTGTTCATCCAAACCACAAATTGGACAAATCTTATGAAAACCTAAGTTGCTACATTTAAAACAATTAAATAACATTAAATCAACTTGCATAACCAATTTCCTTTATTGACTTTTAGTTAAGAATTCCCAAAACATGTTGGACTCTCGAAATAAAATTTCGAGGTTGTGCCAAATTTTTGTTACTTGTTTGGGTGTGCAACACATTCTATATCATAACCATAGCAAAAAATTCTATTTCAATGGTTGTTGACTTTCTTTAACTTTGTCTTTGTAACCCAATATTTAATCTCTGTTTAACCGGTTCCCATGTAAATAAATCTTTTTGCTCGTAAGGCTTAAACTCTATAGTTGTAGTAACATAAGTTTTATTAGAAATCACACGATTATATGAAACTATGAGCCTTTTTTTAACTTTTAGGGTCATTAAATTAATATTCATAAAAATAAAAAAAAGAGTGTCAGCATCTTTTTCATACGCTATCACTTTTTCACGTTCTTTCAATCTCCACTTATCAGGATTGTTTTTGCCTTCTGACGCTCTTATTAAAAATTTTACCGTTCCGAAATCCATCAAACCGTTATAAGAGGTTTTTATTTTACTATAAGCATCGTGACCAATTAAATCTTCGAGAACCTCGCGAGAAAACTCTTTTTCAAGTTCCTTGAGGAATAATTCTCTACCAATTTGATTAGTCTTTGTCATTATAAATTTCTCCAATTTTATCTTATAAATATTTCCATAACTGCATAAAGTTCAAATTATAGGAAAATCTTAATCTTTTAAAGCATTTATATAAAAGTTGAAACTATTTCTTTGTGCCTGTCTAATTCACGTAATTTCATGTCTAATTCTTCATTTAATTTGGTACGTTCATCGATCAAATCTAGGTGGTTCTTCTTCATTGACATTAATAATTCTTCTATAGATTTTTTTCTCTTTATATAAATTTTAATGCCTACTAAAGGCAAAAATATACCTATTAATATGCAAATCAAAGTATAATATATAAACCAAGAACGTGACTTGAAAGGAGATCCAAGAGGAAATGTATTAACATGAAACAGAAATAGATATTGGATAAATAACAATATTTCTAATCTACATATGTTCATTATTTGTGACCAACTCTTATTAACTATAGAATAACAGTTCATTTTTTTTCCCGTACCATGAAGTTCAAGCTTTAGCTTCATAGCATTAATATTAGAAGCGATTTCTTTAAGTTTTTTTTCAGTAACTGGCATTTCATCTCCCAATCTTTGCATGGCCAACTCTGAAGCCGTCCGGTCAACCCCGCCTTGGATTTTTTCCAATTTAGCTTCAACTTGCTTCAATACAACAATACCACCGCTTCTTTTGACAATATGCTCATTCCCACAGTAACCACATGCAAATTTATCGATATTCTCTGTAATCTGAAGTTGTCCATTACATGATGGACAGGATAAAGTAATAAAGTCTTCGTGTCGAGTAGGCATAATATATTTCCTTTCTTTTAGATTTAATTTCTTTTGTTGTTGGCTTCACCCTTTCGGTTGTGAAGTACCTAATTATTTAAATCGTGAGTAACGAACATCAACGCCCCTCACAG
>JAKIUY010000107.1 GCA_021647315.1 Victivallaceae bacterium | reverse complement strand
TTTTCAAGGGTGGTATGTTATTGACCGTGAAAGAGTTATAATATATCACACCTTGGAGGATTTTTCAAATAAAAAAGAAGTATAAATCATTAATAATTAAAGGGTTAAGCTATTTCGCAAGACCCATTATTTAAATAATATATGGAGAAATAAAAAGTGGCTGATTTAAGCTGTGATTTAGGTAAATTGAAATTGAATAATCCGGTGATGACTGCATCTGGTACCTTTGGATATGGATTTGAATATAAAGATTATTTCCCGCTTAATAAACTCGGAGCGGTAGTGGTTAAGGGTATCGCCACGTTCCCGAGCCATGGTAACCCTACTCCCAGAGTGGCTGAAGTTACCGGCGGCATGTTGAATGCCATTGGACTGCAGGGGCCGGGAGTTGATAAATTCCTGCACAGTGATGAATATATGCCATATCTGCGCACCGCAAACGTGCCGGTAGTTGTTAATATCTGGGGAAAAACCATCGAAGATTATGTGGAAGTTGCCAGACGGCTTGACGCGGAACCCGAAGGCATTGATGCTTTGGAAATCAATATATCCTGTCCTAATATCAAAGAGGGCGGGGTTGCATTCGGCACTGATCTGAAACTTGCCTTCAAGGTTGTGGCCGCAGTCCGCCAGGTTACTTCGTTACCATTAATGACCAAACTCAGCCCGAATGTTACCAAAGTCGGTGACTTTGCCAAAGTTGTCGTTGATGCCGGCAGTGATATGATTTCGCTGATCAACACCCTGCCGGGCATGGCGATTGATATTAATACTCGCAAACCGAAAATTGCCAACCTGACCGGCGGTCTCAGCGGCCCAGCAATTAAACCAATCGCAATCCGTATGGTTTATGAAGTTGCCCAGGCAGTCAAAGTGCCGATAATCGGTATGGGCGGTATTATGAACAGTGATGACGCCATCGAATTTATGCTGGCCGGCGCCAGCGCGATTGCAGTCGGTACTGCCATCTTTGCCGACCCTTATGCCCCATTGAAAGTTATTGACGGCATCAATGAATACCTCGATCGCAATAATATCGCCAAAGTAAGCGACATAATAGGAAAAATAGAGGTATAACCACCCGGGTAGACCCGCTGGGAGCATTGGTCGTCAGGCCGGCATCTGTTCCCCCCGGGAACCCCGAGCCCTAGCTCGGCATTTTGTAAACAATGTTAAAAAATTAGGAACAGCTAGTTTTGTCGCCGTATAAAATACCGCTTCCGTAGCGACGCGGGAGCGGAGTTTGAAGCGGCAGCTGCCTTCAGGTGTTACCTGATCAGGAATTTTGTATGGCTTTTATTGTTAAACAGCTTAGAGTCGGTGGATTTGATAACAACTTTTCATATCTAGTTTCAGATGATGCAACTGGAGATGCAGTTATTATCGACCCATGTGGCGATGTTGCGGTCATTAAAGCCGCGGTTGAGACATTGGACAACTGCTGCCCGCGGTATATTTTGCTGACCCATGGTCATTGTGACCATACTTCAGGCGTTGCCGAGGTTAAAAACTTTTTCCCGGCTCCGGTAATGGCTCATCATGCCTGTGGCTTTCCCGGTATTGAAATGTTGACTGAACACCGGCAGCTTCCATTTGGCTCCGGTTTTATCGAGTGTCTCTATGCACCGGGTCATACTGCGGACGGAATCATCTATCGGCTGAGTGACGATTCAGCGATTTTTACCGGGGATACCCTCTTCGTAGACTGGTGCGGTTATTGTGATGCGGCAACAATGTTCAAAACCATGCGTGAAGTTATTATGCCGTTGGCCGATAGTAATATTGTCTATTCCGGTCACGACTATGGACGGGCATCGTTTGCCCCGCTCGGCGAAGAAAAGACCGGCAACCGTTACCTCAATACCGCTGATTTTGCCGAATTTACCATTCGCCTGAAAGACCTCTAACTCCGGAGCCCACCGGGAGCACTGGTCGTCAAACCGGTATATTGCAAACAATGTGGGAGCCGATCTCCGGGCGGCGAATCTCCGCAATAAATATTAAATACTCCGTTTGAAGCTCCCCTGGAACCGCAGGCGTCTCGGCCTCTCCGTCTATCTTACTTACCTTTCCCCTATTCAGCATTACACTGCCTTAATCTTTCAATTTCTCACCCTCATATTGTCTGATTGCTGTTTTAATGCTCTTTCTAGTGAAGAATCGTATAAAAATCAGCTTTTTTTTGCTTTGTTAATTTGCAATAAAAGAATAAATGGCTATAGTTATTGGCTCACTGAACAAGTTATGGCTTGTTCGATGTACAGGTGGGTTGATAGCTCAGTCGGTAGAGCATCGCCCTTTTAAGGCGGTGGTCCTGGGTTCGAGTCCCAGTCAACCCACCATTTTATGGAAATCAACACCTGTAAGTGTTATATATAGATAATAGAGGTACAGTTGCCTCAAATAGTAAGCCGGAACGATTGAGATTATTTACAACGGCTAAGGAGATTGACAATGAGTAATGTTTGTGATTTATGCGGCAAGAAAAAAGTTGTTGGCGGATCAATTGTCCGTAAAGGTCTGGCGAAAAAAGCTGGCGGTATCGGTATGCATGTTGTAAAAAATAACAAACGTACATTCCATCCCAACATCCAGTCAGTCAAAATTAAAATTAATGGCGGCAATAAAAGAGTCAAAATGTGTACCGCGTGTATTAAAACCGGTAACTATGAAAAAGCCTAGTAATGGCTGAATAATTTTCCAGCGGCAGTTTCTTAGAAACTGTCGCTTTTTTTTTGCTTTTTTTACCTTGATGCATTATATTTTATAGAACAGAGGTGATTGGAAAAGTCCAGCGCGAGCATGATTTTTAGTGTTTTTGGCGAGTAGATTTTGACTTTTTAGCGATTGAGTCCCGCACCTAAATAAAGTATGACTTAAATAAATCATACTTAACTGTGCTGGATAAATGAGCTCGAAATCAAAAGATGCCGTTTAAAATTAAAAATCTGCCGTGAAGACTTTTGCAATTGCCTCAGCAGTTTATGCAATCCCGTTTTGCGCACTTAAAGCTATTAAAAAGCTACGCGGTTAATCTTGATAACGCACAGAAAAATAGCTAGAAGAATGCACTTGTATATAATTTTCTATTAAAAGGTTGACTAATTATGGCATACATCCAATATATCAATGGCATCGCAAGTAATATCTACAGACTCCCAAACCATGGTATGACTATTTTCGGCCGGGGCGATCACTGTGAATTCCAGCTCTTCCACAAAAAAGTCAGCCGTGAACATTTTGCGATTAAACGTGAAGATGATGGTCAGTTTATCCTGATTGGACTGGGTGCGAAAAACGGCACCTACTACAATGATCGTAAAATAATTAACGAAACCGTTGTTCTCAAAAACAATGACCGTATCCGGGCAGGTGATTTTATTTTTATCTATTATGCCGCCAAACCTGACTGTTCCACTGCCGAAATCATGGCGCAGGTTGCCAATAAGCTTGAACATGAAGAGGTTGGCTTCCGTACCGCAATGCACGCCGTAGTCGACGCCTACGACAACCAATAAAAACTCCAGCTATCCACAGCTGACACAGATTGACGCAGATTTTTTTTGATTTCGTATATTTTCTTACGAAAAGATCAGTAATAAAGTGTAGGTTTGTGATGAAACCAAATACAAGTATGGCTCTTGCACCGAAAGTGTCTCGATATTCAGGAATATTATCGTTATATGATATATATTGACAGAAACAACTTGTTATTATATTTAACTGGATAAAACCTTTTATACCCTTAGTCGTAAAGTTCTGTCATTTTTTGGACGCTTGAGTGCAACGAAAGACGAAGTAACAGTTGAGGTTTTACTTCCGCTTCCGTAGCGACGCAGGAGCGGAGTTTCAAGCGGCATCTGCTTTCAGGAGCCACCTGATTATGGTTGATCATTTAACAAAAGAAAAACGTTCATGGAATATGAGCCGGATCCGATCAAAAAATACCAAACCGGAACTTGCTCTGCGTTCCATGCTGCATAACATGGGCTACCGTTTCCGCTTGAACGGTAAAGTATCGAAACGGCTTCATCCTAAAGGCATTCTGCCCGGCAAACCGGATATTGTTCTGGCAAAATACCGCACCGTTATCTTTGTTCATGGCTGTTTCTGGCATCACCATAATGGCTGCAAAGGCGCCACTGTCCCGAAAACCAGAACTGAATGGTGGCTGGCAAAATTCGCCAGAAATGTCGAACGCGACAAAAAAAATCTCAACGAACTGCAGCGGCTTAACTGGAATGTCATCACCATTTGGGAATGTGAATTGAAAAATCCGGATAATATCAGAGCCAGAATTACCGCTGAATTGCCCAGACTAGAAACGTTGCACTATATCCAGCCTCCAGTTGAAATCCCGATTGCTGCGGAAGAACATGATAGCTATAAATCCACAAACCAGCTTTAACCACGAAAAATACGAAAGACACGAAATTTTAAAGTGTGACGATATCCTTGATTTATTATATATACATCTCCTCCTAGGAATGCCAAGCCACAGTTTGGCATATAAAAACAATATCATACTGCCAATTAAGCTCAAAAGTAACAAAGTGTAGGTTTGACCCCGGTCCCCCCCGGTCCCGATTATTGACCCCAGTCCCGACATGTTAAGTTATGCTGTGTGTTCAAACACCTCGTCTCTGTGATAATCCATATAGATATTATGTCTAGGTTTGATACAGACCGACATCGCATCATCAACGCCCAATAGCTCCGGCTGGACAAGTGATGATGAGATTACAATCTTACCTTTACGATCGAAAGTAATAAAGCCTTTATCAAAAACAAGGTCAAGGTTTGGTAAAAGCAATAAACCATTATATACATCTAAACGTTCTCGGTTATCCGATTCTTTCCATGGTTTAATGTGTGAAGCTCGTAGAAGTCTGATATCATTGTATCCAGTAATTGAGCATTGTTTCCAGAAGTCAATCAAGTTATCTCGGAACTTGCCTTGACCAATCCTGCTCTTTGCAATACTCTCTCGTTCCGTTATTGGAATGGATTCATCTTGAAGAGTTTTTTGTATATCTTTAATAGCGTCTTCAAAATCCGAATGAGTAAATTCAATTAACAAGTCAAATGCCCTACTATACATTCTGTTTCCAGTTTTATTTTTTTTGAAATAATCTTCAAAATTAAGATATTGATCTTTTAAGTTAGATAATAGCATAGGGTCAGAAATATCATAAAGAGAAGATATTGGAATATCTTTCTTTTTTAAATCATTGGATATAGTATTGACAGTGGAAGCATATTTTTCAGGGCGAGTGATTGTGTCTTTAGTTCTTCTTAACCATTCTATAAAAAATAATTTACTCATACATTATCCTTACTTTTATAGTATATATTATTAATACAAACACTTTTAGACTTTAACTTTATGCCAGGTAGTCTGCTATAATCTGTTCGGTGTCTATTTTCATGATGATTACTGATGCTATATCATTCATCAATTTTTTTACTGCTTCTTTGTTTTGACATGCCACCAGTTTTGCTCTCATACTGGCTGAGATGAATTCTTCGCCTGCCAGTTCGTCTATGTCATCAAAATTATCAGGAAAGACATAATCCATGATATCGGAATAAAAGAATTCGGCAAAGTGTTAAGAACTCTCCGCTGCAATTTCATTCATCCAGCGGTAAATATTACTGACTTCATTGCTCATTTTTTCCTTTAAAGATGTTTTTGGGGTGAAATATATAAAAATATAAGATAGTATAGCTTTGTCAATTATGCAAGACGACCTTCATTAATTGCCGCCGTAAAAAAATGGTTTGGCTATATTGCTCCATAGATACTTTATTATCTTATTTCCCAAAGACCTCTTTGAGTAGTTCAGTAGTTCTGGCAGCAGGGTTTTCACGGATTTTCTTCTCTTCCGCAGCCAATAGACCGAACATGCCGTTTAATGCCTGGTCGGTGATATAATCTTCCAGCGAGAACTGCGGTTTTGATTTGAATGGAATAGCATCGTATTTACTCATCAGACTATGATAAACTTTTGCCACCCCGACTTCTTCCATGTTCTTTTTGATAATCGGTTTATAGAGGTCGAACAGTTTAGTATAAGTTGTTTTTCGCAGTAACGGTGCGACTTTTAAGTAGTCTGTGATCTTCGATTGATACCCGTAGAGGACAAAGTCAACTAACCGGTAGTCATGTCATTTAGAGGTTGGTTTATCTGCGTTAATTTGCGGTTCAACGGTATTATATTTGCTTAATCTGCCTGATATGTTATAGTGTTAATCTGTATCAGTCGCGGATCATATAGATGGAGATATTTAAAATATGGAAAAGACCCCTAAATCAATGCGGTTGCAGATTGCGCTGTTCGGCCGAACCAATGTCGGCAAGTCAAGCTTTCTCAACCTGATAGCCGGGCAGGAGAGTGCGATAACGTCTCCAGTTGCCGGAACCACGACCGATGTTGTTGAAAAAAGTATGGAACTGCTCCCGCTCGGACCAGTGCTGTTTCATGATACCGCCGGTATCGACGATACTTCAGAACTGGGCGAACGGCGCATCAAGAAGACTGAAAAGGTTTTTGGTCGCGCTGATATTATTGTAATTATCTGTGAAGCCAATGCCTGGGGGGAGCCTGAAGCACGCATTATGGCTGAAGCCGAGAACCGTTCAACTCCGATTGTAGTGGTTATCAATAAAATTGATCTGAAGCAGCCGGATGAAGCTTTTATCGCGCTGATTCAGCATCGGGGTGTCGCTGATATAATTACGGTTGACAGTACTGACAGTGGGCGGCGTGATGAATTTCTTGCCCTGTTCAAACAGGCATTGATTAATAACTGTCCCGAAGACTTTGTTAAACCGCCACCGCTGGTCGGTGATCTGGTCAAACCCGGCGGATTGGCCATTCTGATTGTGCCGATTGATCTGCAGGCACCCAAAGGACGGCTGATTTTGCCGCAGGTGCAGACCATTCGCGACGCGCTGGACAGTGACGCATCCATTCTGGTGGTCAAAGAGCGTGAATATGCCTATATGCTGCAACAACTCAAAATCAAACCGGATATCGTGATCTGTGATTCGCAGGTGGTGATGAAAATGATTGCCGATACTCCGCCGGATATTCCATGTACCACGTTTTCCATTCTCTTTTCACGCCTGAAAGGGGATATTATCGAAATGGCGCGAGGTACGGCGGCGATTGATAAATTGCAGGATGGGGATAAAATATTAATTGCCGAGGCCTGTTCGCATCATGCCTCATGTGATGATATTGGCCGGGTAAAAATTCCACGCTGGCTGCGCCAGTATCTCGGGACTGAACTGGATATTGAAGTTTTTGCCGGGCGTGATTATCCCGATTCAATGCAGGAATTCAAACTGGTTATTCATTGCGGCAGCTGTATGCTCAATCGGCGTGAAACACTGTCACGGATTCAGTTTGCCAAACAGGCCGGGGTGCCGGTCACCAATTACGGTATGTGCATCTCATACGTTCAGGGCGTGCTTGATCGCGTTCTAGCACCATTCCCCGCCGCACTGGATGCGGCTCAGTCAGAAAGGTAGAAAAGGGTGTGCTTTAAAAGGTGGGAGTAGCCTCCCGGCTGCGAATTTTCTATTTCCGCTTAATTTAAGCTTTTGAGCTTAAGCGATCAAATAGGTAAGGATATCTTAATTACCTCTAATATATAAAAAAATGAGCCAAGCTGGGGAGCGGCTTGGCCAGAGTTGTTGTCATCGTCTATGTTGCGCGGTGGCAAAAAGACACTTCAGGTAGGCACCTTCAGGAAAACCTATGGGATGATCGATAGCATGGGCGGAACGTTCCAGCTCTTTCAATGAATAATGTGCCGATTTTGCGGTTTCAAAAATCATGGAGAAAAAATCATCTGCCTTGACGCGACTCGAACATGATGCCATGACTAATGTACCATGTTGTTCAAGCAGATCCAACCCCAATTTTACCAACCGCGAGTAGGCTCTTAACGCTCCCGCAATTTCATCGGCTTTTTTGGCAAAACTCGGTGGGTCAATAATTACCACACCAAACCGTTTATCTGTAGTGGCTAAATTTTCCATCGCCTTAAATGCATCATCGGCAATATAACGGTGTTGGCAATTTGCGATAACCGCATTATTATAGTTCAGGGCAAAATTTCTGACTGAACCGGCAATAGCAGGTTTTGAAATATCCAGACTGGTTACAGAAGCAGCACCACCCCGGGCGGCATAAAGTGAAAAACCCCCAGTGTAGGAAAATAAGTTTAAAACATTTTGACCTCTTGCTATTTTTTCGACCCGGGCGCGATTATCGCGTTGATCAAGGAAAAATCCGGTCTTTTGCCCCCGAATAGGATCGGCTTCAAATAAAATTCCGTTTTCTTTGAAAATAACTATGTCATCCAGTTTATCTCCATAGATAACATCAGCATTTTTCAGGCCATACAATAATGCAGTTTGCGCCTGGGTTAATTTATTCATCCGCAACACTACACGTTGCAGTGGCAGCACTTCCAGCAAAGCAGCAGTCACATTGTAGAGGTGAGGGATCCAGGCCGGGGTATAAATCTTAATCACCAGAGTATCGGCATAACGATCAATCACTAACCCCGGCAAACCGTCATTTTCCCCACTCACAACTCGATAACCATCAGTCTCCGTACTCAGCAGGCTCGAACGTTTTTCATGTGCTGTAGAGATTATATTGAGAAACCATGCAGGGTTAATAGTTGCACTTTTACCAGAGGCTAGAATGCGGACACGAATTGGCGATGCCGGGTCATAAATACCAATGGCGAGAAATTTTTTCCTGTTGTCAAAGATGACCGCCAGATCGCCGCTTTTGCCCTCATGACTGATCCTGGTTATAGATGATTCAAACAGCCACGGATGGCGGCGGCGCAAAAGCCGTTGAGCAGAAGCATTAACATTAATAGCAATACGGCTTCCAGAGATTTGCGGCAAAAATATATGGGGGTCAAACCTACACTTTATTACTTTTGAGCTAGATATTTTATTTTTCATCACTTTCACCAGTGGCATTCAAGCCAATTTCTATAGCTTTAAGTTTCTTCTGCAGTAACTTGTCTGTATCCAAACATATCATAAATTTATCACGAGCCATATTCAGACCGCTTATGCTGACTCCGAACCTTTTTGCCATAGCACTGAGCGTTTCCTTTCGCCGGCAATATTTTTCAACTAGGAACATCGCTAATTTTCTTGCTGCGGGATCGCCGCCGCGTCTTATTGTGATTTTACGTATATCTGCAAAATTGCAGTAAGCTGCAACTTGTTCAATGATATCTTCAACTGTGAAGGCATTGACCTCGGCCAAAACGGGCTGTTCTCGTTTATCTATGTCCGAAACATTACGGATAAGATATTTTTTGACTATGCGGTCTTTAAAAGAGTCCGAACCGATAATATTAGATATTTCACTGGGTTCCAGATCTTCTGTATTATCCGTCTTTAGACCTTTTTCAACATATTTCCTATAGTTCAGTATCCTTGCATTTGGAGTATCTCCCCAACTTGAAAGAACATGATTACGATTCAGCCAGTTGGGTTTTGATTCTATGCCTATGTAACTACGGAAACTGGACCATCTATAATCGTGTAGTTGTTTTCTTCTTTCATTAAGAGATAAATCTGCAAAATTTTTCATTTTTACAGGATTAAGGTGGATGTAGCGGGAAAGCTTATTGCGATATAATTTACTTTCAATAAGTTGCGCCTTGTAACGCCCCTGAAATAGATGCCCGCTTTTATCATGTTTAAGATTCATTGAAAGCGTAAACGAAGTTATAAAAGATTGCATAAATTTGCCAAGGTTGGCATGCTGAGTTTTTATTTGTAGGTGAAAATGATTTGGCATTAGACAGTAGCTGTGAATAATTATTTCGTATAACTCCGCATAATCTGACAGCTTAGAAAGAAACAGAACACGGTCTGTATCATCGAAAAATATTCTTTCACGCCAGTTCCCGCGATTTATGACATGATAACATGCACCTGGATATTCTATACGTAATGACCTTGACATAAAAGCTCCCCTATTTATACAGAGGCAATTGCAAAAGTCTTCACGGCAGATTTTTAATTTTGAACGGCAGATTTTGATTTTGAGCTCATTTACATACCTGCCGGTATGCTCAATCGCTAAAAAGTCAAAATATACTCGCCCAAAACACTAAAAATCATGCTTGCGCTGGACTTTTGCAATCACCTCTACAGTTTAACTAATCCGTTAAAGTAATCTAATATCTATCTATTGGTTTTCAAGTTAAATTGTCCCTCGTTATTTAATATCTATCTATTGGTTTTTAAGTCAAAAGTAATAAAGTGTAGGTTTGACCCCGTTATTTCCCGGGATCTTTCTTTCAAGCGTAGCGACAGATGAAATAAAAGAGCCATACGGCATGCTGTCTGATATCCCAAAAATCACTGTTTTTTTTCAGCCCTGCGATTGCACGCTTGAATTTTGACCTGTAGATTAAATGGTACTTATAAATAACAAAACTATAGATAAACTCGAGGCAGATATTGGAAAATATTGGGATTGATCAGATATGCTACTATTTTGAAGAAGGACTGCGGCAATGGGAGAAGAATCCTAACTATGTAATGTCGCGTGAATTTTATGAACTGTGGGAAGCCACAGTTAAAGCTATGCCGTTCAAAATAGCTGATGCGACTATTGAACTGTTTGAATATAGTTTTCCCCTGATTGAATCAGCCGGTGAACGCATTGGCCGTTTCTGCTGGTTGCACGACGAAGAGTGTGCCGGGCTAATAATAGAATCCCCGGAATGTATTGAACGTTTTCTGCTCTGTTTCAGTGATGGGCATCCAACTATTTATGAAACGGAACCCTCATTTCATGAAGCACTTGAACTGTCGCATGGCGAACGGCTGGAGGTTGTATCAGAAGTAATTGCTTATGCGCTGAAACATCGGCATGATATCAATGTGCTGAAGATGACCAAAAAAGATTTTCTGGATTTGTTGGATAACATTGCCGCTCATTATGATAAACTGACAATACGGGCGATCCGCTGTCTGAATGCCTATGCGATAAAAACTCTGATTGGTAAGGCGACCGAAGATATTCCCGACGATGAACTGACCGGGCAGTTGACGTTGGCACTTGGCGGCAGTCATATCGCGCCAATAGAGTCGGAAGCGGATGTCATACAATCAAGCCAGGGCAGACAAAAAAAATATGTGACTGATATTCCCCAGCAAACTATCTGGTCTGTCGTTTGTGAAGCCGATTTTCTCAACCGAACCTGCCGTATATTGGCCGATTTCGAAAAAGGCTATATTATCAGATTTAATAATTTTGCAGTGATCAACAGCTTTGACAGCGGGGATCTTGCGATTAAACTTTCATTCAAATCCCAAGTAGTAATCCGTGAAGGTGATATGCTTGGTTTTTATAAACGCGGTGTTAGTGAACAGCTTGGGACTTTTAAAGCTGAACTCTTTGACAAAGATGCGCTTTACGGCTCATTGCGCAGTGATACTGCCCCAGAAGAACTATCCGAAGAATATTATCTTGTTCCACGCCGTTCACCGAGTGAATTTATTGCCAAATCAATTGATAAGCTGGTCGATTTTATGCATAACCGTGCCTCGCAAATGTCAGATGCCGTTGCCGCCTCGTTTGGTCTGCGTGGCACCACATGTACGCACCATATCGCTGAAGAGGCTCCGGAAATGCTGGATGATTCACAAAAAACGGCCTGGACAGCAGCCGTTAATACCAATAATCCGGTTGTGCTTATCCAGGGACCACCCGGCACCGGGAAAACCAGCGTTATTGCGAAGATAGTTGAAACTATGAGTCGGCGCGGTAATCGTATTCTAGTCGCGGCACCATCCAATACCGCAGTTGACAATATCTGTCGCCGGCTGAATGGTTTACCGGTATTGCGTATCGGCAAAAATATCGGCAGTATTGCCCCGGATATTGCTGAGAAATATTGGGAAGGCGACCTGAAAAATCTGACAAACTTTGTCACAATTGCCCGCGAGCAAAAGCTTGGCGAAGTCTTTGCCGGAACCCCGGTTGGACTGCTGCGCAGCAATATTTTATGGGAAGAACTGAAGGAACGCGGTCAATTTGATGTGCTGATTCTTGATGAAGCGGGGATGGCACGGGTAGCTGAATATCTGTTGCTCTGTGAAAAATGCGGCAGAAGTGTACTGGTGGGCGATCATCGCCAACTGCCGCCATTCCCATTGCCCGATGAAGTTATCAGCACGTTGAACGCGGGCGAGACTCCGGTTCCGGCAAGTTACTGGAGAATTGCCAAACAAAGTGCACTTGAATGGTTAGCTGAACAACATGATTTCCCGCTGGCTCTGTTGAAATTTTCCTATCGCTGCCAGAACCCACGTTTATTGCGTTTCTGTTCGATTCTTTTCTACGATGCATCAGTAAAAATAAGCCCGAGTGCCGACTATTACACTCTGGGCTATCACGAACGCCTGGAGGCCTATCCACGTTCAACTCTGCGTCTTTACAGCACCAGTACTCTGCCGGAGGTGATTAAAGCTGAAACTCTGTGCTTTGAAGGCAGCCGTCCGGGACTCGAAAATCTGCTCGAAGCTAAATTATGTGTTGCACTGTTTTATGACTTGGTAGAACAGTACAGTTATAACGAAATTACCATTATCGCCCCCTATCGCCGGCAGGTCATGTTGATTCGCGAATTGTTAGCTTATGATAAACTGCAACTGGACAAAATGCCCGTCGTGCCGGATGAAAAGAGCTGGGAAAATTTTCTCTTCAGCCGGATTGCGACGGTTGACAGTTTTCAGGGCAATGAAAGTGATGTTGTTGTAACCTGTTATGTCAGAAGTAATCAGGAGCAGGGTATCGGCTTTGTCAACGCTCCGAACCGGATCAATGTTGCACACACCAGATGCAGGCGTGAAATGATTGTTATCGGTGATATTGAGTGTCTGAAGCACCAGGAAGAGGGTAATATCTTTAAACGCATGGAACGGGCAATAGAGCGCGACGGCCAGGTCATCCAGATCAATCATTTGACCGCAACTGCCATCCTGAATGATGAAGCTGTGGCATTAGAACTTGCAACACCTGTGCCTATTTTGGACCCCGCTGTGCCCAAGCCGATTATTCCTAAAAAAACTGCAGTAGCTCCGGTCGTGAAACCAAAACCTAAACCGCAAATCCTACCACGGGATGCGGAATGGGAACAACCCACACTATTTTAATCTAAATCCGCCTTTTGTATTATACTTCAAACGGTTGAAATCTTCGCTTTTTACGCACCCTGATAACGCTGTTTCTGCCCTTTGTAAATTACAGGTTACTTCTTTTACGCACCCTGATAACGCTGTTTCTGCCCTTTGTAAATTACAGGTTACTTCTAGTAGCCAATAACTTACAAAAAGCAGTCCAGCATTATCATCATCACGAAAAAAGTTAAGGTTCTTCCCGCTCAAAGTATATAGGGCAGATAAAATGTCAAATAATTGTAAAATATAATCGCCAATCAATTCGATATGATGTTTTATATTTTTTGCTGTCCGTTAGCGAAATAGTCTAACAGGTATTGCGGTAGTTCTGGGATATCCTGAGGCGTGTTGCCGTTACGCATCGATTGGTGGCCCAGCACGCCGGCAGCGACAGAATTACGGGCTGCTACAGGCGAAGTGTTGGTTTTGACACCATTTTTGACGAAGTTGATGAATGTAGTAACAATCGCCGGGTCAGAACCGCCATGAGAACCTTCGAGCGGTTTCAGCTTGTAGATAATATCCGGTGTTGACCGCGGGCCGCGCTGCGTCCAGACATGCACTTCAGCCTTGCCATGATCACCAATATTTTCAACCCGCCCCTGGGTGCCGATAAAAGTATAATTACGTTCTGAATCCGGTGTATAGTGACACTGGGTATAAGACATTTGAACCCCGTTATCCAGCTGCATCATAATCATACTGTTATCTTCGACATCAATAATCGGCGACAGGCCGGTTTGGGACTTTGGCGGCCAGTTTGAATCGCTCCAGCCAGAGTTTCCAGGGGTGTTTTCATCACGGCGTTCACATTGATTGTAAACAGATAATTTTCCCATACCGATTACACGTTGAGTATAACCGTTGCAGAGCCAGTGCATGACATCAATATCGTGCGCCCCTTTCTGGAGCAGTAAACCGGTGCTGTAACGTTGTTCAGAATGCCAGTCTTTGAAATAGGCATCGCCGCCGTAAGCAACAAAATGCCGGCACCAGGCAGTTTGGATATCGCCGATTATCCCCGAATCAATCACCTCTTTCATTTTCAGCACAACCGGGAAATGACGCATATTGTGACCTAAATACAATTTAGTGCCGGTACGGTAAGCTGTTTCCAGGAGACGATCACAACCTTCAATCGTAATTGCCATTGGTTTTTCGAGATAGACCGCTTTCCCGGCTTCAAGTGCCGCAATCGCCTGTTCTTCATGCAGAAAATCAGGTGAAGTAACAAATACCGCGTCAATATCGTCGCGTTTTAGTAATTCGCGGTAATCATCAGTGACAAAAACATCATCACCAACCTTTTCCTTAAATTTTTCGAGTGCTTCCGGGCTGACATCGGCTCCGGCAACAAGTTTTGACCCTTTTCCAGGTTTATGGGCACTGAGTGCCAATTGCCCGCGTCCCCACGCACCGATAACGCCAATTCTGAGATCTGCCATTTTTTCTACCTTCAAGGTAATTTACAAAAACTTCCATACCCTATTTTTGCCATCACCTGTTTTATTTATTTAACATAACCGGCTTTGCCGGAACTAAACAGTAGCCTGCGACTTCTAATACACAAGTGCATTCTTTTAGCTAGTTTTCTGTGCGTTATCAAACTCAACCGCGCAGCTCTTTAATAGCTTTTAGATCGCAAAACGGTATAAGATACTTTCGTAGTCACGTGCCAGGCGCAATGGCAACTAATCTCCTTTGGAGATTAGGGTTTGCGCCGGGACGTCGCAAACTACTATAAAATACAATTTTCTATTAGATTGAAAAATATTTACAATGAATTATATTACAGTTATTATTGGATAAAACGAGCTTAAAGCAATATAAAAAATAGAACAATAGATGTAAAATTTTGACAAACTGCAAAGAAACATTTGAATTATTGGTCGCAGCTGAATCAATATCGAACAACTCTTCAGTGCAAAATCGTGATAATCAGGGCGAACTGTATCTGTTCGAATTTATCCTGAAAGAACATGGATTTTTAACGATAGAATCCCAACGTTATGATTGTCCAGCCGACAGTTATTTCATGATTCCGCCAAATGTCGAAAACAGCTATTGGTCGGCTCCCGGCATTATCCAGGAAAAGATTTTCTTTGTCTGTCGTGGTTCTCTGGTCAAATCCCTCGTGGCAACTTACGAACTCGAAAAATCATATATGGTTGCAAATGCTCGTTCGCTGGTCAAATATTTTTATAATATGTTGATTGTAGCTAAACAGTATGGGGCACGGAAAGACCGGGAAGCGGCGCTGATTTTTCATAAATTTATCCAAGCAGCGCATTTAATTGTCTATAAGGACGATGAACCGCTTTTGCCACCGATGGTTCAGGAATTGCATAGGTTGCTAGATGCGCATCTGGAAAAGAAAATAGATTTTTCTATCATAAACAAAGAGATTGCCTGTTCTCAGGCCTATATGGTGCGGCTGTTTAAAAAGCACATGGGAGTAACACCGCACGAATATATTTTGCGCCGACGTCTGGAAACGGCTCAGTTATTGCTCAAACACAGCACCTTAAGCATCAAAGAGATTGCGGAACGTTTAGTATTTTCAGATCAATACCATTTTTCCAATTACTTCAAAAAACGTTTGGGTATATCCCCAAGTCAATTCAGAAAACCGGAAGTGAGTTGAACTATGCTGGCCGCATCAACGTACAACTTATTAAAACCTAATATCGATAGTGTAATTATAATTTAAGATTATTCTCTGCAAACTGAACTAATCGGCAGATTCGTGGTCTTATCGCTAGAGGCACTGAGAAAAGTCTCCACGCATATTTATACCGTTTTGCGATCTAAAAGCTATTAAAGAGCTGCGCGGTTGAGTTTGATAACGCACAGAAAACTAGCTAAAAGAATGCACTTGTGTATTAATGTAATACAGGTAGCTTGCCTGTTTATTGTCTCAGGCTGGAAGCCTAAGCTACGTTGTTAAAAAATATATTCGTTAAAATTATAGCGATGGTAGTGTCAAAAGCGGCATGAAAAAAGATGAAAGTTTTTCTGGTGTCTTTTAAATGATGTTGAGTATCATTTCGCAGTCATAATTCAAGCGGAAAATCAGCATAAACCGCTCGCAGGCTCGCTA
>JAKIUY010000008.1 GCA_021647315.1 Victivallaceae bacterium | reverse complement strand
AGGACAGCATAGTTTAAAACAGGGGGGTACTTTTGAGAAATTGAACAAAATTGAACAAAATTGAATGACTTGAATGGAAAAAATTGTTAAATCAGGTAGTTTTTATAATTGTTAGGACAGGTGTGAGTTTAACTATTAATGGACAGGTTAATCTTTCTCCGTCAATAAAATTTGATGGACTTGGTGATGTTATAATTAATAACAGTGCCATCGAAGCAATGCCTCAATGGTGGGGAGCTATAGCGGATGACAGCACAGACTGCACACCGGGGATTACAAAAGCAATTGCTTCTGGAGCAAAAAATATCTATCTATCTTCAGGAACTTATTTGATTAAAACTCGTCGACAAGTTTATTATAATTCACAGGAATATATATTTACTCTTCCTTCAGATATAACTATTTACGGTGATGGAATGAAAGCCGCAACTATAAAAATGGATGAAGATGTTTTGATGGACTCAACAGCGTATTTAGGTTCAGGTGTTTTTATGTTGTACGAGAAGGAGAATGTAAACTTCAAAAATTTCACTATTGATATGAATGGTAATAATAATTTAGTTCCAGAAGGCGGTCTGAAAGCGTGTTATGCAATCCGTGGAACAAACGCTGAAAATATTGTTATCGAAGGAATGCATTTTAAAGATACTCCGGGAAGAAATTATATAGTCTTCGCTGGAGGAACTAATAATGTGGTTAGATCCTGCTATCTCTTAAACGGCGGTACATCTTTAACTGATAATACTGAACAAGATGATTTTTCATCAATCTACGTAGACAGTACCTATACTGTTTGCGAAAAAAATATTATCAGGAATGAAGAATATCCTTTTGACGGTAGTGGCGGAATCGAAATGCATGCGGCAAATACGACTTGTCAGCAAAATTACATAGCCAGATCATATCCGGCAGTATATATCTACGTTGATGGACGTGAAACATCAACCAATATGATTTTTCAGGATAATTATGCTATTGAGTGTATTCAAGGGGTATGTATAGGAAGCGGAATCTCAGAAGGCACTCCAGGAAGCGTTCTTGATAATGTAACCATTAAAGATAATTATTTCTCCCTGAAGCAGTTTACTTCATCTACACACCTGGAAACGGTTTATTCCTATGCTGTTTATGTTAGTAATGGAGGAAGCGGTGGTTATTTTGTGAACCTGAAAATGACAGACCTGCTTATTACCGGAAATACAATGGATGACCTTGATACATCACCAAGCATTCCAAGAAGTTGTTTCTTTGTCGGGGGCGGTCTGCAAGGAGCCATTATATCCAATAATATAATCAATAAAACCAGTGGTGATGCTATAGTACTGTATGGGAATCCCTATGATTTGGATAATGTTACTATTTCAAATAATACTATTAATTCTTTCGGAATGAACAGTAATATTAGTAATACAAATAAAAGATTCGCAATATCTTTTAACCTGCCGAATGAATCGGTTTATCCATATACTGGTAATTTTGACTCAGATAATGTTCAAATTATAAATAATACGATAAACCGAAGCACGGTCAGTGCTTACGCCTGGGCGTTCTATTTTAACTGGGATAACAACTCAGTTATTACAGATTTGCTTATTGAAGGAAACACTATAGAGGCAAATGTTCTTCCCAACATAAAGTACGGCCTGAAATCCAGTCTTGTTAATGTAATTCCATAGAATATACTTTAAACAATTAAAGTTCTGGCTTTTTATATGCTATGATAACATTTTATTGATCGGTAGAAATCAATCAAGAAGTAATTAAATAGCATATAAGCAAACTTTATTGATTTTAAATAATATGTTAATAGCTATAACATATTATTTAATGGCCTTTTTTTTGTTTTTTCTAGCTAAAAAACTTGCTTTTTCAAAATAAACAATGTATAATATGTTAAAGAATTGATAACATATTGAAATATATATAGTCTACGTTTCAATATTTAATCTAAAAACTAAAATAAGTAAAGGAGGTTTGCTGGCATTAATATTCAATCAACCGTAGTGGAAAAATACAAGTCATCAACATTTAATTTATTTAGGAGATTTTTCAAATGAAACAGCATAACACAAATTCAAAATCGCAAAAAGAACACAAAGAGGATTTACGCAATTTCACCCTTATAGAATTGCTCGTTGTAATCGCGATAATTGCGATTTTAGCCTCAATGCTGTTGCCTGCACTGAATATGGCAAGGGAAAAAGCTCGGAGTATTGCATGTACCAATAATCAAAAGCAAATAGGTTTAGGGTTTGCAATGTATGCGGGCGACTATAATGATTATTTCCCACATTATTTCAGTGGAGGCGCATATTGGAATGGTCGTCTTATCAGTGGTAATTATGTTCCTATCGATACTTTTTCATGTCCATCATTAGTGGTAAGCCAAGGGGCTAACAAACAAAATTATTACCCATCTGTTGCAGGTCTGGGAAATCCTGGATATGGCATTAATATGGAAGGAGCAGGTAGCACACATTTAATTGGTGGATCCTACGCAGGTTATAGTAAATTATCTTTAATTAAACATATTGCAAAATTATATGTTACAATGGACACACGACGCTATCGTGCTGATAATAAAATAGAAGGTTATTACCGTTTGCTTTACACACATGTCGCTAACCAAAGTTATGGTAATCCAGATCCACGGCATAACAGTGCAGTAAATATATTATTTGGTGATGGTCATGTAAAACAATTAAAAACTGCCGGCTGGCCCAATGAATATGCAGGTTTGGATTATTGGGGATTCTCCGGGTTGAAATAAATTAAGTTAGAGTTATTCAAACGCAGTAACCGTTGAAACATAGAACAACCGAATGATTCATTCTCGCAAAGTATTAACCTCTAAAATCAGGTAAAATAAATATGAAAACCAATTTAGTAATTGTGATCTTTTTAATTTTCGGGCTATGTTTTAATACATTTTCATCTACCAATACTGGATATCCTGGACGTGCTGAAGATAAAATAGCGGTTCAAAAAAACGGAGATAAAGTTTTTATTAGGAGTTGGTTTTCCCCAACACAGGATGTCGCTATAACTCTGAACAGGGGAGTAAATCGTCAGATTAATTATTATCGGACGGCTATAATACCAGCAACGACACCATTAACTAAAGTAAACTTCACGCGAAAGGAAATTATTCATTATTGCCACGATGATACTCCGCCAATGAAAATAATCTCAACTTATATCGGAGCAAACCATGGTTGCAGTGATGCCAGAGAGCTATTGATCCCTTCACACGGTCTGACGGTCAAAGATATTGGTACAGCCTGGCAAGACAGTCGTGGCGATGTTTATTACCCGATCAAGATTGTTAATGATTCAAAAATCTGGGTGTTAGGTGAAGACAAAGGGAAAAATGGTATTTGGCGATTCAACCGTTTAATTAAAGCTGGTGATTTTTCCCGCCAGTCAGACGGCAAGAAGCTTACAATAAAAAAAGCTGTTCTGGCTCAGATGACTCCGGCCGCACGTATCACCAAGCAACAATATCTAATCAACGGAAAAGCTCCGCTAAAAGACGGAAACCCAGTGATTTGTGATTATCTGGATATTATAGAGGAATATGATATTATTGCACCGGATTCATTACTTGGATTTATTAAAAAAAATCCTGGAAAAATCCCGAATTTTATTGGTTCTGCGCTTGATGCTTTATATACAAATAAGACTACTTATCAGTTTCAGCCGCTCGGAGCATGTTTTATTGAAAATCAAATCATTCCAAAGCGTGATTTCCCAACCTATTATGCTACCCCGGTTATGAGTATGCCGCTCTCTAAATTAAATAATTATAAGAGTTATGAGTGTTATATTCCTAAAACAAAGCCATTCAAAAATGCTGGAACTGAATATGATTTCAATGCAATTCAAGATTTCACCGTACCGATCAAATTTTCTTTGAGTTTTAAAGCTGCGAATAAAAATATTGATCCATTGAATCCCCCGAATCGTTTTATTCAATTTTTAGGACAGGAAGAGAATGGTAACAAAGTTCGCAAAGTCGGATTTGCATTCGGCATTGTAAATGATTTTGGTTCTGGAAGTTCGACAGAACGGATAAAAAATGTTGATGAAATGTGTTTCATCTATCGGTCTTATAAGACTTATCCTAGTATCCTTGGCCCGAAAGCTGGAACATTGAAAGCTGGTGTAAATTTTAATAGCCGTGCTTATCGCCAGTATTTCAATCCAGAAAAATATAAAAATCCTACTGCTGTATATTGGCATCGCCAGAACGAAGGAATCCGTTTATATATTGATTATCATCAAGCGGTAAGCAAGGATATTATTAAACTTCCAGTATCTTTTACTGGCAATAACATAACTATAGTTGAAAAATCTCCATCAATAGAACTGTTGACAAAAGGTCAAGTACCGGCGCAGGGGATAGCTGTTGCTGTTACCGGCAAGCAGGGTTATTTAGTATTACAGCTAAGTAAATAAAGGAATTTAAGATGAAAAAAACAATATTATCGGGCTGTTTATTAGCTTCGTGCTGCTTGGCCAGTGTGGCACAAGAAGACAAAACTACCATTATATCCAAAAATTTGGTTAAAAATTCAGACTTTACCAAAGGGAAAGATTTACCAGATAACTGGTCTATATCAACAATGGCTCCAGAAGTTTTCAATATAAAATGGTATCATCCTGAAAATGGAGAAAATTATTTTAGTATGGAATCATTGGGACCCGATTATTCAGGTTATATCAATCAAAAAATTAAGGTTAAAAAAGATGCATGGTATCGAATTAAAATACGCTTGAGTCATACAATGGGGCGTGGGCTGATTTGGCTCTATGGTTACGATGAAAACAATAAACCTGTACTCTTTGATCGAAGAAAATATCTGAGTTCGTTTGTCGGTAACCCTTTAGTGCCTCGTTTTATTCGCAAGGAATTGATGAATGGCAGTGAAGATGATTCATGGCGTGATGTTATTTTTGAATTTCAAAATAAAGGTAATAAAAATCAGGTAGCACCGTCAATTCTGCGACTTTCAGTTGGCATCTATTTTAGTAATGCAAAATTAAGATTTAAGAGTATAAAAATGTGGGAAATTAAAAAACCAGGAAACAAAATAAAATGAAAAAAAGTACAACTTCTCTTTTATATACTGCAATGATTTCCGGCGTTGTAGCAGCAGCACCGACACTGTCAGTATTACAAATGGACAAAAAAATCCTTAAATCATGGCCGAATAAAGATATATTAACCAATGAAGGACAAATTAGCCGCAATAAAATAGATGTCACATTAAATGAACAGCAAGTAAAAAAACTTAAAGAGTGGACTGTTGTTGTCGAAAATAAAAGTTCAGAACCCGCTAAACTATGCTTTAGACTCTCTATTCCATGCGGAAATACCGGCGGAGCATTCTGGGATGGATTTAAAATAAAAGCTAATATTACATCGACTTTCCAGCCTAAGACTAAAAGGTATATTTTCCCTGCAATTACTTATGTGAAAGATGGTTCATTGACTGGAATTGGCTATGCTCCAATGACTATTTCAAGTAGATTTGAACGCTATTGTACAGTAGATAAAGGAAACGTTACTCTGGTTTTCGATTCATATATGGCTTTGGAACCCGGACAAAAAGATAAGATATATTTTATCAGTCAAACTACCGACGCAACTAATTATACGGAATTGGTCGAACAGATATATTTAGCATATCCGAAATGGTTTACTCCGGTAAAAGGTGCGGACTCACGTATTTTTGGTATGGGTGGTTATTTTTTCTCTTCTGATGATAACCGGGAATACCAAATGGAAGAGGCCAGACGCTACGGCTTTGATTGGGAGTGGTATTATAACTGTTATCAAAAAGCGGGAAATTATTATCCTTTGCAAAAGTTCTGGGAAAACAAGAAAGGCTACAAATCAGAACCTGGCTCACTGTTCGGAAAATGTGATCGTCCCGGAACAATCGCAGATTGGAAAAAGTATAATAGCAAACGCATGGCTGCTGGCAATAAAAACGCTGCATTATTCTATTATTATCTGCAACAATACTGTAATTCTGAGATGCTGAAAAAATATTATCCTGAAGCAACTTGGCAGGATAAAAACGGTGGGACTGGAAGTTCATCGTTTGGCTGGGCAGAAGAAGGACGGGCGCAATATGCGTGGATTTTACACTCAAAACTGGGTGATGATATTCGCGAACAACTTGGAATGGTATGGCGTGATTTTCCTATTGCCGGTTTTGCGCTTGATTGTGCGATTGGTGATACAAAATACTATGGACCACTCTTGAAAAATGAAACGGGAAAAGCTTTTGGTGATGATGGTCAAATATTTGCGACAGAAGGCATTGCATTGGCTTATAATATAGACTATACCCATAAACTACCAGCAAAAGCTGATGGTCGCAAACCAGCTTCAATTATTAATGAATTTTATACTTGGCTACCGATGTTTTACGCAGATGCGGCAATTCATGAAATGACTCCATTTGATCGCGCTGATCTGCTTGCGCCCCGCCGCTTAATTGCCGGCCAGAAACCCTATTACTTCTGGAAAGGCTTCCGCACGGATGCTTTGTTAAAATGGGACGAGTTAACACCGGCAGAAGCTCGTGAAGGAATTACTGGATTTCTTGATCATACTATATTATCAAGTTTTAGATTCGGAATTATCCCCGCAATTTTTTACCTTAAGGGATTCCATGATATAAAAGAGCTCAATCCTACCCTAAAACGCTTAGTTGCCGCTGGATGGCGAGCTGCTCCATACGTTATTATTGATGGCGGAAAAACTTCAATTGATCCCTATGCTCAAGCAGAGGAGATTTGGATATCACGTTATGGAACTGCGAATAACAGTTATATCGTTTTATCTGCTCCAGACATAAAAGGAGTAAAAGGCAAAGCTATTATCAAAACTGGTAAATTTGGAGCATCAGGTGCTATATATGCGGATCTCAGTGGCAAACCGGTAGTTAATCAGATAAAGGCTAATACAACTACCATTGAATTTAGCCTTAAAAATCGTGATCCGCTTATCCTTAAAAAGATTGGCGTTGTAAAACCGTTTAAAAATAGCACGATTGAAACGTCTCTTTCAGTTAAAACTCCAGGCGAAACACAGATTGCTGAATTTAAATTTCTGAATAAATCATTTTCAGAAATACAAATAGATAAAGTTGGCTGGGTAAGAAAAAGCAGTGCTCAACAAAAAATTATTTTTGAAAAAGCACCGCGTTTTACATTTATTCCGAATGATAAATTTATTCAGAATATAAAACTGGTTGAGAAGAGAAAAGTCAATGCGGTTATTGCTGTTACACCGGAAGATTTAATCAAAAATCCAGACGCAGTTAAATATCTTGAAATATATTATGATTACTATTTTACTCGTAAATGGCGCCCCGTTCATCGTTTGGCATCCATGAAGCCAGAGTATTGGAATAAAAACTTGCGCTTGCCTGTTGTCTCCCCAGACAGCAAAAAAATAAAACAGGCTAGAACAGTTTTTGTGCTTGGAGAAAAGGCAAATAAAATCTTGTTGCCAGAAACCAAGCAGCAAAACGCAATTGTCGGTATGGAGAAAAACCAACAGTTAATCGTAGGGATTTTCCCCGGGAAAAATATTTCAACTCTCGAATTAGTTAAACAACTACTGAATCGCATGGATGAAAAATATCCGTTTATCGGTGGCGTAAAAACCAAGTGGGCAATAAAACTGAAACTCTACGGTAAAACATTTAAAAAATAGGTAAGTAAACTTGATAAGTTAAACGGCTGACTTTCAGCCACAAAATACAAGACTGATCTCAGGCACTAAACACCAAACATAAGGTAAAAAAATGGGTTATTTAATTCAATCAGAATGCGATCAGAGAATCGCAAAAGTTCGTAAAATGCTCGAAGCAAAAAACTTGGATCTGGCATTAGTTTATTACGATGAGTTCAATATCGGTAACGGCTGGTATCTGACCGGCTGGTGTCCGCAATTTGAAAGCGGTACCGTATTGGTGCCGAAAACCGGTACTCCGCTATTGTTAGGTGGTCCAGAAAGTGAACCATTCGCCAAACTTGACAGCACCATCACTGAAACTCGTAATTTTCCTGTATTCATGGTTCCGGACGAAGAGTATCCAAATGCAACAATCATTGATTTTCCGGGTCTCTTTGCTGAATTAAATGCTACTTTAGGTCAAATTAAACGTATTGGTCTGGTTGGTGGAGGAAGAATGCCGGCTGAATGTTACCAAGGCATAGTAGATGGTTTCATCGGGGTTGAAATGGTGGATATTACCGATGAATTTGTCAGTCTCAGATATGTAAAATCAAAATGGGAAATTGAACAGATCAGATCAGCTTTCGGCCTCGCTGATTTTTGCTATGACGCAATGAAAGATGCAACCGTTGCCGGAGCTTCGGAAATCCAAATAGCTGCAGCCGGTGAATATGCCGCCCGCAGTCGCGGAGCAAGTGGGTTTGGTTTCAGCGCAATTGTCGGCAGCGGTGCACGCTCCAATGCCGTAGTCCCGACCGCCAGTTCGAAACAGGTCGAGACAGGTGAACTGGTAATGATCGGCTTGGCTCCGAAAATTAACGGTTATGCCGGCGTCATGGGGGATGCTCTGCCGGTTTCAGGCGAATACACTGCCAAACAGCAGGAGTGCATGAAGCATCTAAAAGAAGCATTCCGTTTGACCAAGGATATGTTAATTGTCGGCAAAACCGGTCGTGAAATTGACGCTCCGGCTCGCGCCTACTTTGAAAAACATGGTTTCAGTAAATATCTTGTATGCCCATTTGCTCATACTATCGGTCTGCACGAAGCAGAGTCGCCATTCTTTGGTCCCGGCAGTGATGATGTCTTAGTTCCGGGCATGACTGTCTGTGTTGACATCAGCTTCTTCGGTCATCCTGAATTCGACGGAGTACGTATTGAAACAGGCTATGAAATTACTGAAAATGGTGCTGTTCCGTTCAGCCCGAAAATGGATAAAATACACACAACTATATAAAAATGAAAACATCATTTGACATACTATTAGGGATCGATATGGAAACCGATATCGGCTCTTTTACCAGCGAATATGAAGGGGTGCTTCACGGCACGCCCCGTCTACTGGAAATAATGGCTAAGCATGACGCTGTAGCTACCTATTTTTGGACTGGACATGCCGCTGAAAATAACCCGGCAGAAGTCAGGTTAGTCAGAGATGCGGGACACGAAACTGCTTGCCATAGTTTAGTGCATGAAACTCTCGGTGATCCGATTTTCCCATTACCAAACAATTGGCCGGTATTTCCTTTCGAAGTAGAAAGGCGCATTCGTGAAGCAACTAGGCTTGTTGAAGAAGTATCTGGTATTAGACCTGTGAGTTTTCGTTGCCCAAGACTTTGGGGAAGCACTCAAGTAACGAATATCCTAGAAGAACTGGGTTATATAGCTGATGCCACACTGCCGTTGTATTTTTATCGAAATTTATATTACCCATATCACCCTTCAAAAGAAAATTGGGTTGAAGAAGGTGATATGAAATTAATTGAGATTCCAAATTTTTGCGATCTAAGTATGGAAAGCAATGATACTTATCAACGTGACCGCGACCAATGGCCACTGTTTCGTACGAAATCCGCCGAAGCATTGCTGGAAAAAGTCAACAGTTTCATTAAATATGTTGATATTAGAGGTGTCCGCCCGGTACTTGCGTTCTATTTCCATCCATGGGAATTCCACGCAATGCCACAGGGAGCAATTGATTATGGTGAAGCAAGCGTAACCCCGTTGCCTTTTATTACTAAAAACTGTGGTGATGTGGCTTGTCGTGAATTCGATATATTATTATCAGAACTAAAAAACAGGGGCGGAGTTTTTAAAACTGCCGTAGAAATTGCAAATGACTGGAAATGAACTGATTGCTCTATTTGAAAAAGGACAAAAGCGCTACCATTTAATTGGCGGTATTCAAAATGGCGTTATAGCCGGACTTGACCTTGAAGGTAGACTTTTTACCATAATTAATGGAGAAGTTGCTAACCGAGTTAATCCTGAAGCGATTTTGGGGATTACAACTCGTGACAGTTATCTGAATCCCGGTGGGGACGGGCTTTGGCCGGCTCCTGAAGGCACATGTTTAGGATACGAATATTCAACCGATAAATGGCGGGTTCCGCCAGGGCTTACCAGTGCAAAATTCAAGGTAATTGAAACAGATTTGAATCAGGCGACAATTGAAGCAGAAGTTGATTTAATTAACGCTTCAGGCCGCGGGATAGCAACAATTTTCAGACGTGCCGTGACTGTTTTGCCTGCAAGTAATATGATTACGGTCAAGGTTATAGAATCTATTGAATATATTGGTTCGAAAACTCTTTCAAGTCAAGAATGCCTGCTTGCGCCATGGACACTTTGTCAGTTTGACAGTGGACCGGGTTGCGAAGTCTTTTTCCCGGAAGTCGACGATAAAGATGTCTGGGATATGTATGACAGCAGCAACAGCCATCGCTTTAACATCGGTGGATTTTGTCATATTACAACTGATGCGACACTTCGTTACCAAATAGGTTTAAGTGAAAAAGTACCGTGGATTGAGCTGATTTTACCGGAGCAAAATTTAACGGTAAAACGCTATGCTATGCCTTTGAGTGCAAGTCAGAAATATATTGATATTATTGACGCGCCACCTGAAGAACAACCTTCAGATAAAGGGGTTCGCTACAGCATTTATAGTGATACTGATGGTTTTATGGAAATAGAAGCCGCAGGGGGATGTCCGGATGTAATCACTCCTGGTTGTGTAATGAATGTAGAAGTTATAACTGAATTTAAAACAAAAAGTTAAATTTTATCATGAATAGTATTGCTCTAGCTCCTAATCCTCCGCATATGTCTGACTGGACATTTATCGACCAGTTTAAAATATTTCAGCGTACAATACAACAGAAACGCCTGAAAAAATGTATTAGTGGTCAAGTTGACCTGTCACAGGGGGTTAATCTTGGACAATTATCCGAGGATATCACCTCACGGCTTGAAACAGCCTACAGAGACTTTTCACGTTTTCTTTCAGACTTGCAAATCCCGCATAACTGCGGCTATAAAATAAGTTTCAAAATTGATCATACTCTTCCTCGGGAGACCTTTGTGCTTGAAGTTAAACCATCGGGAAGTTCTGTTCGGGTTGCTGATATTGAGGCTGCCCGTAGAGCAATTTACTTTCTGATGGATGAAATTGTCAGCTCTGAAGGAGCTTTTTTGACGATTAAAGATTTTCGCTTGGAACCTTTTGTAAAAATACGTATTTCACGTTGTTATTTTGGCCCCAAAAAGCGTCCCCCGTTATCAAAAGATGAGTTAATGGCAAAACCTAACTATACAGATATTCTTTTAAATGACCCGGAATACAGGGATGAATTGATTGACGGATTTGATTATTTTCCCGATGCCTATTTAAGTCGTTTGGCTAGGGATAGAGTAAATGGTCTGTGGTTAGTTGGTTATTTTAACGAAATATGTAAAAGCAAAATAATTCCCGAATATGGGGATGATTCAGATAAAAGACTTAAACGGTTGCAGGAAATTGTTGAAAAATGTGCTAGATATGGAATTAAAATATATATATTCTGTATGGAACCCAGTGGCTTTGGAGAACGTATACCTCTGGGTATACTGAACGCTCATCCTGAATTTAAAGGCAATCATTCAGGAGACGCCCATTTCTTTTGTACCAGTACAGAAAAAGGACGTGCATATATAGAGGAATCAACTTACTATCTTTTTTCTCAGGTTTCAGGTTTAGGCGGATTGATTAATTTATGTGTCGGAGAACGCCAGACAAACTGCTGTAGTGGTTATATTATAGATGGCGTAGAAAATTATTGTCCGCGTTGTAGCAAGCGTAAACCAGCAGAAGTAGTGGGAGAGGTACTGGAAATCATGAAACGTGCTATGACTAGCGCTAATCCTGATGCCGAACTGATTGCCTGGCCGTATAGTCAATATATTACCTGGGGCGAAGAAAATACTGTTGAAGCTGTTGCTTACATGCCAGATAATGTTATTTTAATGCATAATTTTGAATCCCGTGGTCGCATAGAACAGTTAAACAAAGAACGAGTGCTTGATGACTACTGGCTGGCTTACCCGGGACCAAGTCAATTATTCAAAGACTGTGCCAATGTTGCAATCAAAAACAACATAAAATTTGGTGCAAAAGTTCAGACTTCCTGCTCGTATGAACTCGCAACGGTTCCATTTGTCCCCGTGCCGGGAATTCTTTATAAAAAATACAAAGCAATGCGGGAATTGCAGGTTAGCACTGTAATGCAATGTTGGTTGGTTGGCAGTTGCCCATCTGTGATGACTCAAGCTGCCGGAATGCTGTCATTTGAAACATTCCCGAAAACAGAGCAAGAATTTCTTTTAAAATTAGCCGCAATTGACTGGGGTAATAGTGCAAAAACGGTAGCACGAGCCTGGGAATACTTTCAAAAAGGGTACGAAAACTATCCATATGCAAGAGTTTTTGCCTACTATTCTCCCATGAATGCCGGTGTTGTCTGGCCATTATTCCTGCTCCCGCGCGATAAAGAACTATATCCA
Organism: Victivallaceae bacterium; assembly: GCA_021647315.1. Lineage (GTDB taxonomy): Bacteria > Verrucomicrobiota > Lentisphaeria > Victivallales > Victivallaceae > JAKIUY01. The sequence continues at coordinate 63,940 of JAKIUY010000008.1, read as the reverse complement.
CCTTTCCGGGCTAATCGTCCGCCCTGTGGAGATAGAATCGGCGAGTGCCTGATGGATGAATTTACTTTGGAAGAAGCAATTGAGTTATGTGGAAAAATGACTCATTACTGGAGTAAAGGGATTAAATTGCTCAATGATATTGCTGATAAATTCTCTAATGATGATAGACAAAAAGATATTGGCGTAGCACATGCCGTTGGAATACAGATTAAATCAACATATAATATTTTAACATTTTACTATCTGCGCGAAGAAATGGCATGGTGTCACTCTTTTGACAAGAAAAAAGAACTGTTGGATGAACTTAAAAAGATTGTCTGTGAAGAAATTAAAAATACAAAAAAACTCAATAAACTTGCTATACATGACAGTCGTCTTGGGTTCCAGGCTGATTCGGAAAGTCATATTTACTTCCCGGCAAAACTGGAATGGCGAATCCAGCAGTTGGAACAACTTCTAACTGAAGAATTCCCCCAAGTTGAAGCTAAAATAGCGACTCATAAAGAATTATTCCCTGAATACACCGGCAAAGATCCCGGTAAATATTTCTCTCACAGTATACCAGTTGAAAGTGCACTGTCAATCAACGATCTATCATGGAAAAATATTCCTTGCCAAAAATGTGAACAAATATTTTTAGATAAAACAGATAAATCGGAACTGATAGAAGGCCGATACGTCAAGTGGCAAAGCATTCACACTAACGATGCCTTATATGTTAAAATTCACTGTGCTGACCCTGATATGGCTTCGGTAAAACAACATTGGAACCCGACTGAATATACCCTGGCTGATTGTGTTGAACTGATTATTGAAAAACAACGGCTTTGGTCTCCACAGAAATTTGTTGCTAGCGTGGGCGGAGATACTCTTTATGTTCAAACGGAAAAGTCAACAGATTATCAATGGTCAGCAGAAGTAGTCAGGAGAGAGACAGACTGGGAAATATTATTTTGTATCCCATGGATTGTATTAGGGTTTAATCAGATTCCGGTAAGACCGGTCAGAATAAATCTAAGAAGAATAATTCCAGATCATCAGAACGACGGTTATGTCGCATTGAGTTGGGGCGGTTGCTACCCTCTGATGCACCGGCTGTTGCAGCAAAATGATAATCCAGCTGATTTTGGCTGGTTGTTTCTGAACGAAAACGCAGGCAAGTAAACAACCATGCCCAAAGGACGTGGCACCTTTGGTGCATTTTTTGCCCCAACGGGCTATTCACCCGCGAAGCGGAGCCCTAGAAATAGATATTCAGCAGCAATGTCCTCTGAATGAGGACTTCAAATACGCTAAGCACCTAATGCAAAGCTTATATATTGTCCCCGCCCAAATGACGGGGTATTTTATACAGGAATAAATTATGGTAGCCTGTTTCAAAATTCACTTTATTAAATTTCAACGCAATAATCAAACTAAAGGAATAATATGCATTTTATTGATTGGGCAATTGTCGGGGCACTGCTTATAGGTATTGTCTGGGCAGCAATTTACACTAAAAAATATACGGAGAGTGTTTCTGACTTCCTGTCCGCAAACCGTTGTGCACGCAGGTATTTGCTATGTATTTCAAGTGGAATGTCAGGCATAGGCGCTATTTCAATTATAGCGATGTTCGAAATGTATTATGCCGCCGGTTTTACTGCTGCATGGTGGGCATTAATGATGACCCCTGTCATGTTGATAATGGTTCTTTCCGGCTGGGTTAGTTACCGTTATCGTGAAACTCGAGTATTTACGCTTGCCCAGTTTTTTGAAGTGCGCTATAGTAAATCATTCCGTATCTTTGCTGGAATATTAGGCTGGAGTGCCGGAATTATTAACTTTGGGATTTTCCCTGCGGTCGGTTCCAGGTTTTTTATTTACTACTGCGGTTTGCCGGAATATGTCCCATATTTAGGTATATCAAGTTATGCTTTTGTCATGTTTTTACTCATAAGTATTTCGCTGTTTTTTGTTTTTCTTGGCGGTCAGGTCGCGGTTATGGTTACCGATTTTATTCAGGGAATGTTTACTAATGTAGTCCTGTTGGTTATTCTCGGCTATATTCTCTGGCAATTTGACTGGTCAATGTTAATCGAAACTCTACAAGGAGCTCCAGCCGATGCATCCATGCTTAACCCATTTAAAACGAGTAAACTTAGAGATTTTAACTTTTTCTATTTCTTCATTGGAGCCATTGGACTGGTTTATGGTCGTATGGCTTGGCAGGGCTCGCAAGGCTATGCGTGCTCAGCCAAAAATGCGCATGAGGCAAGAATGGGTGGGATTCTTGGGGAATGGCGCGGACTGGTGCTGATGCTGTTGCTGTTAATGCTACCTATCGCAGCGTATGTTGTAATGCATAATCCAGCATTTGCACCTATAGCAGCTCAGGCAAAGCAGGTGCTTGATGGCATAGATAATACAACAATACAGAAACAAATGACTGTATCTGTAGTTTTATCTAAGATGTTCCCAGTTGGATTGCTCGGTCTGTTTTGTGCCGTCATGTTGGCGGCATTTATTTCAACGCATGATACCTACCTGCATTCATGGGGTAGTATCTTTATTCAGGATGTGATCCTACCATTCAGGAAAAAGCCATTCTCCCCTAAACAACATATCTGGTTACTTCGTTTTTCAGTGCTGTTTGTCGCGGTATTCATCTTCTGTTTTGGTATGCTATTTAAACAGAATGAATATATTTTAATGTTTTTCTCCATAACCGGAGCTATTTTTCTGGGTGGTGCTGGAGCTTGTATTGTTGGTGGATTATATTGGAAACGAGGTTCTACAAGCGGAGCTTGGTTTGCGTTGATTTTAGGTTGTGTAATCGCCGTGGGCGGCATGCTGCTGCGACAATCATGGACATCAACATTATATCCATGGATGGAGACAAGTGCTCCAGCTATACTTAATGGCCTCACTTTTGTAATTGAAGGTATATCCAATAATATTCCCGGAATAAATTGGAAGATCGAGGCAAAAGCATTTCCGATTAATAGTCAATGGATTTACTTTTTAGCGATGACATTATCAATGGTCGGATATATCGCATGTTCTTTAGTGGAATGGTTAGTAAAAAAACGTCCGGCGTTTAATATGGATCGACTATTACATCGTGGCGAATATGCCATAGAAGGTGAGCACGCACAAAAAATTAAAAAGCCACCAACCGGAATAAAAGCAATTCTCCCTTCTGCTGAATTTTCAAAAAGTGATAAGTTTATCTATTATTCGAGCTTAGGCTGGACTCTTTTTTGGTTCATTATTTTTGTCGGAGGCTCATGTTATAATCTCGTTTTTGCAATGACGGACAGTGAATGGGCAACATTCTGGGCTTGGAAAATTGGCATAACTCTTGTTATCGGCATAGGAACTACTATTTGGTTTTTCATTGGCGGAATATATGATATCAGAGATATGTTCCATACACTGAAAACAGCTAAACGTGATGTACTTGATGATGGCATGGTGGTTAATCATCATAATCTCGGGGAACAAGCCGATGACAAAGAAAAATTCAAGCATGAAGTTGAAAAGTTCGAGCACGAACTCAAAAACAACCCTCATAAGTAAAGGATCATTAAATGTTAAAAAAACGTATTTTAGGGCGCACCGGGCTTGAAGTGTCAGAACTTTCCCTCGGAGGTTTGTTTATTAGCTCATTCGGAGCCGAACGCGCCGCTGCCATTGATGTTATTAAACACGCTCAGAAACTGGGGATTAACTACATTGATACTGCACCGAGGTATCGTGATAGCGAAAGCGTGCTGGGTGAAGCATTATCCCAAATGGATGAAGATTTTATTATCAGTACCAAAATAGGTTACAATCCAGAACCATTCAATCCGAAAAGTGCAGAATTTCTACGTAACGCCCTTTCGCGCAGCATGAAAAACCTCCAGCGTGATTCAGTAGATATTTTAATGATCCACGAACCAGATCGCTGGCGGGATCAAAACTATATGGACTGGTGGGATGATACAGAAAGCTATACTGGTCCTGTAATGGATATTTTAACAGAAGCAAAAAATAAAGGTATTACAAAATTCATCGGTCTTGGCGGAACTACCGCCGATGAAATGCCTTTGATCATGGATACCGGCAATTTTGATGTTGTTTTGAGCGCCTTCAATTATGATTTGTTATGGCGCGATGCCGAGAAAGGTATTTTAAACAGTGCGCAAAAACATGATATGGGTATTGTCTGCGGATCACCGCTGCATCAGGGGGTACTAGCAAAAGTTTATCAGAAAGATGTAATCGACAACCCCATTCCACAACTGGATCCCAGACGCAGGGAACAGTTGATTGAGCTTTATGAATTGGTCAATGATATTGGAATCTCATTGCCGGAACTGTCAATTCGCTTCCTCTTATCTAATCCATGCGTTAGCACAGTTCTGACCGGAGTCAGGAGTATTGAGGAACTGGAAAGCAATGTGGAAGCAGCCACTAAAGGAGCATTGCCTCAGGCAATTCTTGACCGTTTACAGTCAGTTTTTCAAATTCTCCCGAACAAACCAGCCGAGGAACCCATCACTATGACAATGCAAAATTGATTAATGATCCACTTAAAAATAACAAGGATTAACCTTCGCTCTCTTCACAAATATTCAACATTGCATGCGCTTCTGCTAATATTTCAGGAATCCGTTCGGCAAACAGGGAACCATGGGTTTTACAGAGTTCAAGAATCTGCGGTGCTAATTTTTTGACATTTGCAGCTTTATTACCCGGGAACCAGGTACCGCCACTGCCCAGCAGATTGTAACGCATTTGGGCGTAATCAACTAAATCAAGCCCTTTAGCCAAGTTATAAAGCCAGAGGATACTGGCAATATTGATTTCATCAGGTGTTTCGGTATAGTCAGGTAATCCTTTGTCCCAGTTTTGTACCCACTCACCACCAAGAGCTTCCGTCATTGCCGCATTAAGCGCAACTATAATTTTTTCTACCTGCACTCTGGTTGCCGCGATACAGCTATCTTTAAGGTGATCCAGAACAGCTAAATGTTCATCAAAATCACTCGGCTTGCCAGCGCCAATACTAAGGGTATTAATATTAAACTCTAACTTGCAAAGTTCTGTCATGTCTTGGCAAGACTTTGGTTTTGCAACCCTGCGATCTTCAGGTGCCACCTGATTAGGATTAAGCAGACAGAACAGATCATTGAACTGCATCGGCGAAAACGGTTCCGTCAGTTTTCTAAGTTTATCCGGTGGCGCATAAAGTTTACCGCCCTTGTCATTCGGGCTGATGATAAAAACTCCCATATCATTTTTTTTGGCTAATTCAATATTCGCCAGGTTCTGCTGAGAAATATAGTAGTAATGTAAATTGACGTAATCAAAACGACCACTGGCAATAGCCTGTCTGGCGTATTCTCCTTTGTCATGAGTTGAAAAACCAAGATAACGGATTTTTCCACGTTTGCGCCATTTTTCAAGCACATCAAGACAATGTGCCATTTTCTCTACCTCATCAGCACCATTAATACCATGCAACGCGCATAAATCAAGATATTCGACATCAAGCCGGGAAAAAGATACATTCAACACTTCTTCAAACTCTTCCGGACTATCCTTGAGCGGGATTTTTGTTTGAACAATAATTTTATCGCGTGGCAGCAGTTTTAATGCCCTGCCCAGCTGCAGTTCGCTCGAACCGTAGCCGCGTGCAGTCTCAAAATGGTTAATGCCCAAATCAAACGCCTTTTTTACAACGGTTTCAAGATTTTCCTGGGTTTTAGATTGTATCTTATCCCAGCTCACATCATCCCAGCTCTCCTGAAAACGCATAGTGCCACAGGTGAACAATGGCATCTGTATCTCTGTCCGGCCAAATCGTCTATAAATCATGATAAGTTGTTTCCTGTTTATGAAAAAAATTCGCGTGCGGAGACAGCACAACTAAATTTGTGAACTCCAACAAAATGCTTTAAAATTACATTTTGCACGACGCTTTATGTAAAAAAAATTATTTCTGCACATATAATAAAGCATTAAATGCAAAAAACAAACCTTTCATAGTCATAAAACAACTATCCACCATAAAAATGCAATAGAAATTTCGCGGTTATTACCAATAAAAAAAATACCTTTTTTTCATCGTTTGTCAGGTTGAAAAAAAACAGTTCAAACGGTATATTTAAGTCCAGTCTGACAAAGACATTTTTATACTTTTCAATGAAGTATTTTCAGATATTTAAATATATTTAGGACTCACAAAAAAATAACTTGGAGTTTTTGCTTGACTGCGAACAGCTGGTCTGCGTTATGAAAATATTTATATAGTTCTACTATGTGAACAATTTCATGCCTTGACCAACAGCCCGCTTCAGGCACAAAACTCACCGATTTATTTTTGAATGAGCCCTCACCCAACAGGACTGGAATATAATGACAAAACACATTTTTATCACCGGCGGCGTCGTATCATCGCTTGGCAAAGGCATCACTGCCGCATCACTCGCCATGTTGCTAAAACAACGCGGCTACCGCGTTGCAATCCAAAAACTCGACCCATATATCAATGTTGATCCAGGCACCATGTCGCCATACCAGCATGGTGAAGTATATGTTACCGACGATGGCGCTGAAACTGACCTCGACCTCGGCCATTATGAACGTTTCGCCGACCTGACCTGTTCAAAAAACAGCAACTATACTACCGGAAAAATTTACAGCACAGTTATTGCCCGTGAACGGCGTGGTGATTACCTTGGTGGCACAGTTCAGGTTATTCCCCACATCACCAATGAAATCAAACGGGCCATCAAATCGCTTGACTCGGATGAGATTGATATAGCAATAACCGAAATCGGCGGTACTGCGGGCGATATTGAATCACTGCCATTCCTGGAAGCAATCCGCCAATTCAAACACGAAGCCGGTGACGGCAATGCCATATTCATTCACCTGACTCTGGTTCCTTATATCAAAGCAGCCGGTGAACTTAAAACCAAACCATCCCAGCAGTCAGTCGGTATTCTGCGCGGTATCGGGATTATTCCTGACATCCTCGTCTGCCGTTCAGAAGTTGCGATGCAAGATGAGCATTTTAACAAACTGGCACTGTTCTGCAACGTCACCCGCGATTTAGTCATTGAGGAGATCGATGTTGAAAACTCCATTTATGAAGTCCCGCTGGAATTGGCAAAACAGGAATTTGACCTCAAAGTTTTAAAGAAACTCCATCTTGAGTCCCGTGAGCTTGACTTGACCGCATGGAAAAAAATGATAGAAAAAGCGATCAACCCAACTCAGGGCGAAGTAAAGATTGCCGTTATCGGCAAATATATCAGCCTGAAAGATGCCTACAAAAGTATTTATGAAGCATTGGAACATGCCGGCATCGCCAATGATCTCAGTGTTTCAATCAAAATGGTTGAGTCTGAAAATCTGGAAAAAGATCCTTCATGCGCTATCCTAAATCAAATCGATGGCATTCTGGTCCCAGGCGGCTTCGGTGACCGAGGCATACCTGGAAAAATCAACGCCATAAAATATGCCCGTGAAAATGATATTCCATTCCTCGGCATCTGTCTCGGTATGCAGTGCGCTGTCATTGAATTTGCCCGGAATATTCTTAAACACCAGGACGCCGACAGTACCGAGTTCAACGAAAAGACCAAATACCCAGTCATCGACCTCATGCTGGAACAGAAAAATATTTCAAATATGGGCGGCACGATGAGACTTGGAGCCTACGCCTGCCAGCTCAAACCCGAGTCAAAAGCCGCTGCGGCTTATGGCACTAAAGATATATCAGAACGCCATCGGCATCGCTATGAGTTCAACTCAGCATTCGCTGATGAGTTGGAAGCTGCCGGACTGGAAATTGCCGGCATTTCACCTAAAAACAAGCTGGTTGAAATTGTGGAAAATCCGGCATTGAAATGGTTTGTCGCCTGCCAATTCCACCCTGAATTTAAATCACGCCCAATGCAGGCTCATCCACTATTCAGGGATTTTGTCAACGCCGCCAAAGTAAACAGTAGAGAAGTTAAAAGCTAGAAGTTAGAATAAAATATAAATATAAAAATTTTATATCCTTTAAAAAATTGAACAAAACCGGCTATGCCGGAACTAAAAAAAACAAAAAAACGTTAGCCACGAATGCACAAATTTTAAAAAATAATGCATTCGTTGGTAGAATGCAATTTCCTATTAAATTAATAGTATATGATAAAATAACATAAAAAAGGAACACCATGCCAAAAAGAACTGATATTAAAAAGATATTGCTGATCGGCTCCGGCCCGATAATCATCGGCCAAGCCTGCGAATTTGATTATTCCGGTGCTCAAGCCTGTAAAGCACTCCGGGAAGACGGTTATGAAATAGTCCTGGTAAACAGTAACCCGGCGACCATCATGACTGACCCTGATTTTGCCGATCGGACCTATATTGAACCGTTGACCAAGGATGTGCTGACCGAAATCATTCGTCGCGAACGCCCAGACGCCCTGCTGCCAACCCTCGGTGGTCAGACCGCCCTCAATTTGGCGATGGAACTGAGCGAATCCGGCATTCTTGACCGTTACCGGATTGAAATGCTCGGCGCGGATGCCGCAACCATTCGTCGCGCTGAAGACCGTGACCTGTTTAAAAAAGCGATGCAGGAAATAAACCTTGATATGCCACGTAGCCAATCAGCTCATAGTATGGAAGAGGCCTGGGATGCCGCTGAAGTAATCGGCAGTTATCCATTGATTATCCGCCCCGGCTTTACTCTCGGTGGAACCGGCGGTGGAATCGCTTATAATAAAGAAGATTTTGCCAAAATTGCAGCTCGTGGCATCGATGCGAGTCCGACAAATGAAATCTTAGTCGAAGAATCTTTGCTCGGCTGGAAAGAGTATGAACTGGAAGTTATGCGGGATAAAAACGACAATGCCGTAATCGTCTGTACAATTGAAAACATTGACCCGATGGGCGTGCATACCGGTGACAGTATTACCGTTGCTCCGGCACAAACCCTGACTGACCGCGAATATCAGATTATGCGTGACGCGTCATTAGAAGTACTGCGGGTTATCGGCGTTGAAACCGGCGGTTCAAATGTTCAATGGGCCATTGATCCTAAATCCGGCCGGATGATTATTATTGAAATGAATCCGCGCGTCTCACGTTCATCAGCTCTGGCCTCAAAAGCAACCGGATTCCCGATTGCAAAAATCGCGGCGAAACTGGCGGTAGGGTACACTCTGGATGAAATCCGTAATGATATTACCCGTGAAACCCCTGCCTGCTTCGAGCCGAGTATCGACTATGTCGTTACCAAAGCACCACGCTTTGCATTCGAAAAATTCCCTGCCGCTGACAGTACCTTGACAACCCAAATGAAATCAGTCGGCGAGGCCATGAGTATCGGCAAAACCTTTAAACAGTCTTTCCAAAAGGCAATGCGTTCGCTTGAGATCGGCCGCGCCGGATTTGGTGCCGATGAGAAAGAACCAAAATATGCCATAAAAAGCGATGATGAAATCAAAGCCGAACTTATCCGCCCCAATGCCTTCAGAATGTTCTTCATCCATGAGGCATTCCGCCGTGGCTGGACGATTGATACAGTATTCGAACTGACCAATATTGACCCTTGGTACCTGCGCCACTTCCATGAACTTGTAATGTTTGAAGATGAAATAAAATCAGCCGGTTCACTGGAAGGACTGCAAGACGATCCAGCCCTGTTCCAACAGGTTAAAGAGATGGGCTATTCAGACCGTCAGATTGCCTGGTTGTTAAAGTCCAATGAAGTTGCAGTTTACCAGGCACGCAAGGCAATTGATCTGCTGCCGGTCTACGCTCTGGTCGATACCTGCGCAGGTGAATTTGACGCCTATACCCCATATTACTACTCAACCTATGGCGGTAAAGATGAATGCAAAGTCAGCGATAAAAAGAAAATCATGATCCTGGGCGGTGGACCAAACCGTATCGGTCAGGGTATTGAATTTGACTACTGCTGTGTCCACGCCTCATTCGCATTGCGCGATGCGGGCTACGAAACCATTATGGTCAACAGTAACCCCGAAACTGTCAGTACCGACTATGACACCAGTGACAAACTCTATTTCGAACCACTTACGCTCGAAGATGTTCTTCATATTTACGAACGTGAAAATTGCGACGGTGTAATCGTTCAGTTCGGTGGTCAGACACCGCTGAATTTGGCTAAACAGCTTGATGAAGCCGGCGTTAAAATCATTGGCACCAGCCCGAAAAACATTGAAGCGGCTGAAGACCGTGATTTTTTCAAAAGACTGGCAGAAAAACTTAAGATTAAACAGCCACCGAACGGCATTGTTACCGATGCAGAACAGGCCGTTGCAGTCGCCAATGAAATCGGTTATCCGGTATTGGTCCGCCCGTCATTTGTGCTTGGTGGCCGGGCGATGGTCATTGTCTATAATGAAAAATATCTCCGCAAATATATGACTGAAGCTGTTGAAGCCTCAGCTGAACGACCAGTCTTGATCGACCGTTTCCTTGAAGAAGCCATCGAACTTGATGTCGACTGCATCAGTGATGGTGAAACCTCAGTTATCGGTGCCATAATGGAACATGTTGAGCTCGCCGGCATCCACTCTGGTGACAGTGCATGTACGATTCCGGCACAGACATTAACCCCGGAAGTACGACAGAAAGTTTGCGAACACACCCATGCTCTGGCTAAAGAACTCGAGGTTTGCGGTCTGATGAATATTCAGTTTGCAGTCCAGGATAATGAAGTCTATATCATCGAAGTGAATCCACGCGCCTCACGCACAGTACCGTTCGTCAGCAAAGCAATTGGTGTTCCACTGGCAAAAATCGCCGCACTGACTATGGTGGGCAAAAAACTGGTAGATATCGGGTTTACAGAAGAAATTATTCCCAATTACAGTATTGTCAAAGAGGCGGTATTCCCATTTGTCAGATTCCCCGGCATTGATATTGTCCTGAGCCCTGAAATGAAATCCACCGGTGAAGTAATGGGTATTGACTTCTCTCACGGGTTGGCATATCAGAAAACCCAGATCGCTGCTGGAAATACCTTGCCTGAAAGCGGTAACGTGTTTGTCGCCTTCCGCGATCTGGACAAACAGGCCGCCATTCCGCTGGTTAAAGATTTAGTCGAACTTGGATTCAATATTTTTGCGACCCGGGGCACAGCAACCTGCCTTTACGATGCCGGGATCAAAACAGAGGCTATTTTCCGTATTTCACGCGGTCGACCTAACCTGCTTGATATGATTGAAGAAGACCGTCTCCAATGGATTATCAATACTCCGGAACCAACCGCGGAAGCTAAAGTTGATGAAATTCAAATGCGGGCCCAAACAGTGGCAAACGGTATCCCGATTACCACCACCCTAAGTGGTATGGAAGCGGCAATCGAGGGCCTGAAAGCTATTAATGAAAGTGGCGGTCGCATCGAGGTATGCAGTCTTCAGGAATATCACCGCCACGCACTGAAGCTGAATGTCTAAGAACCTGTTCGAACATCTTATGAACATAATTTGCCAGAACCTTTCAGACATGATAACAGGATAGACAAGATGTTTATTTAATCCTGTAAATTTTGTTTATCCTGTCAAAAATACAATTTCTATGCGTAAATTTATTATATTATTATTTATTATCATCAGTAACAGTTCATTTGCCGGTGATGGGGTTTGGCAATCAATTTATAACTTTTTTGTCCCCCATCAGGAACAGCAGAAAGTGCTGTTTAAGACTGAAACAAAATATTTCAATATCGAGGTCAGAGAAGATAGTAACAAATTACGCCATCTGGTATTTCTGCCCTATCACGGATCACAAAGCACTTGGGATCCGCAACAACCTGATAAGATTTTCTCACCCAGCCTGAAAACCCTATGCGCGACTCTTGCCGTAACACCGCAATTACCGAAGAAATATCTGTTTCTCGGCATGGGGGCAGGAATAATGCCGCGTTTTATCCTCCGCCATTTTCCAGAAGCTGAAATAGATATTGTTGAACTTGACCCGGCAGTTCCTAAAATTGCGGAAAAATATTTCGGCTACAAACCGAATGATAAAACAACCATTATCACCGCTGATGCCAGAGTATATGTCAATCAGTGCAAAAAACGCTATGATGTTATTATTGTTGACGTCTACAACGCCAAAGCGGTACCATTCGCGGTGACGACTCAGGAATTTTTCAGCCGTTTGAAGGAGTGCTTAAATCCCAAAGGTGTGGTTGGCGTCAACCTGGCTAATCTCGGCAATAAAAAATTTCTAGTTAGTGAGCTGTTTACTATAAGTCAGGTATTCAATCACCTGCTGATCTACGCCTGTCCCGATAATTCAAATTTCATTCCGATTTTTTCAGCTGACAGTCCGATTACGGCAAAAGCAATTAATACACGTATTATTGAAATGAATAAGCAATACCGGTTTGAATTCAATCTGTCAGCCTGGCTTGGAGAGTGCACCGTCATCAATGACGTTAACCGCTACTTTGATGTAAAACCAGTATTCATCACTGATGGCTTCGCGCTTTAGAGCAAAACTTAGCTCTAAACTGGCGGAGCGAGATCCAGCAACTTGTAGATTTCATCGGCGTTCAACGTCTCTTTATCAAGCAGTGCCTGCGATAATTTTTCAAGTTTATCATATTGAGTGGTCAGAATATCCATCGCCCGTTTGTAAGAGTTTTCAATCAGCAGCTGTACTTCACGGTCAATTGTCTGCGCAGTCTCATTACTATAAGTTTCAGCCGGCAGCGCATCAGCCCGGACATGAATCTGTTCATGGTAAGGACGATATTGAACCGGACCGATTTTGTCATTCATGCCGAAGGTACAAATCATCAACCGGGCAATTTTTGATGACTGCTCAATATCACTTGAAGCACCACTGGTCACGTCTTTAAAGACTAACTCTTCAGCCGCTCTGCCCCCCATAAGAACTGCCAGTTGGTCAAGTAGTTCATTCTTGCTCTGAGTATAAGAATCTTCTTTAGGCATCGTCATGGTCGCACCGAGGTAAGCGCGTCCGCGTGGAATAATTGTTACTTTATGCAACGGATCGACGTTCGTGCAATTAATTGAGACCAGCGTATGCCCCGCTTCATGATAAGCAGTCAGTTTACGCTCTTTCTCAGTAATCTTACGGCTTTTACGTTCTCTGCCCCAACGGACTTTGTCTCTGGCCTCTTCAAAATCATCTTGTTCAGCCGCCTCTTTATCATTTCGCGCCGCCAGCAGAGCCGCTTCATTGCACAGATTAGCAATATCCGCACCACTAAAGCCCACTGTGCTTTTAGCGATAACATCCAAATCAACCTTTTCTGCAACCCTAATCGTTTTGACATGAACATCAAGAATCTGCCGCCGACCTTTGATATCCGGCAGGTCAAGCACAATCTGCCGGTCAAAACGCCCCGGGCGCAACAGTGCCGGATCCAACACATCAGGCCGATTAGTCGCAGCCAGGACAATGACCCCTGACTGAGTTTCCAATCCATCCATTTCGACTAACATCGCATTGAGGGTCTGTTCGCGTTCATCATGCCCCCCGCCCATGCCGGAAAAACGTGAACGACCGACCGCATCAATTTCATCGATAAAAATCAAACATGGACTGTGACGACGAGCCTGTTCAAACATATCCCGTACCCGGCTGGCGCCGACTCCGACAAACATTTCAACAAAATCTGAACCACTGATGGAAAAAAACGGCACATTAGCTTCGGAAGCGACCGCCTTGGCCAGCAATGTTTTACCAGTTCCAGGAGCTCCCATCAGCAAAGCGCCTTTCGGAATTCTTCCTCCAAGCAATTTGAATTTGAGCGGATCCTTGAGGAAGTCAATAATTTCTTTGGTCTCTTCCTTAGCCTCATCGGCGCCGGCAACATCATCAAAACTTATCTTAAGGTCACTGGGCATAATCATCCGTGCCTTGCTTTTACCGAACGACATAGCCCCTTTACCAGCCATTTTTATCTGGCGGGAAAACAGGAAATAGATTAAGCCGATAATCAGCAATGCCGGCAGCACAGTCGCCAGCAAACTCCACCAATTTTCTTTAGGCTTAATTATTACCTTAGGACATTTACTCTGCAACTGCTGATTAAACTGTTCTGAAAAAATAACTCTAGTAGTGTAGATCCCGATTTTTTTCGCCTTGCTGCCATCTTTTATTTTCTGCTGTTGCTGTTCTTCCAGTGACAGCTTAAATTTACCGGTGACATAGAGCACACGGTCAGTTTCAGAGGAGACAACGGCAGTAATAATTCGATCATCGGCCAAATATTTTTCAAATTTATTCTGACTGAAGGTTTTGGATACTCCCCCGCCTTGAAATTTATATACCGCTAAAATGGTAATAATAAAAAATATTATCAGCCAGACCAAACCGGCTTTTGAACTTTTACGTGGTGGTGGCTGGTCACCGGCTGGAGTATCAGACTTTTGTTCTTTTTCGACCTTCTGATCTTTCATACTCTTCGGGTCATAGTTATCAGCTGTTTTATCGGGTTCAGCACCCTGCTTTTCTTTACTCATGATATAATATTAAATTTTTCCAAGGTTTATCTTTAATTAAACGAACAAAACCGGCTACACCGGAACTTAGTACCCACAAAAAAATAACTTGGATTTTTTGCTTGACTGCGAACCACTACTCTGCGTTACGAAAATATTTATATAGTTCTACTATGTAAACACTTTCATGCCTTGATTAGCAGTCCGCTTCCAGCGTAAAATTATCCAATTTATTTTTGAGTTGATCCTTAAATCAATTTTAAAATACAAACTACACGCCGGACAGTAGTCAGGTAAGCTGTTTAAATACTCTTAAAAAACATATTGAGCAATGCGGCAGGTGCATCTTCCCCGCTCTTAGAAAGAACAAGGAAAATAATGTAGACAATCAGTGCCAGAATAAACAAACCAAGAACAATGACCACGCCCAATAATATTTTTTGGCTTGATCCCTTCTTACGAGAACCGACAAACGGTGATAAATTGCTCATCGTCTTGACCGTGGCAAGCCCCGAGTCAGTATTGGCAATATCAATTCCAGTTTGAGTTCTGCTGGCAGAAGAACCGGTTTTGTCGCCACCGTCAAACAGAATTTCGATTCCACCGACCTGAACAATATCAGTATTATGCAGTTCCTGCTGTTTAATCGGCACATTATTTACTCTGGTGCCGTTGGTACTATGGTTATCTCTTATAAAATATTTATATCCCTCTCCGTCTTCAATACGAAAAAAATCAGCATGATGTGAGCTTACAGTCGAATCTTTAAAACAGATATCTCGAGCCTCAGAACGTCCACAAGTGTACAAATCCTGATTCAGATCGAAAGTCTGTCCTCTAAATTTTTCTGATAAAACAACTAATTTAGGAATGTTATCCATATATGCCCCTGAATCTTAATCTTTTAAAATTTTCATTTCTTTAATATATAATATGAGCCTAAATTACTATTTTTCAAACCATGATAATCTTTTTTTTACTTATATCAATGACTTTTCGGCAAAACTCAAGTAATTACTGCGTGAAACTATCAAATGATCAAGGACTTTTACCTCAATCGCTTCAGCCGCCTTGACCACCGCTTCCGTTATTTTCAAATCAGCCCGCGAAGGCGTACATTCACCACTTGGATGATTATGAATCAAAATAATCCCAGTTGCCAAGTGACGCAAAGCCGCAGTTACAATCTCTCGTGGATATATCGTTGCGTGATCAACAGTTCCCTGCTGAAGCACCTGATAATTGATAACATGATTTTTGGGATTCAAAAATATTACCATAAATGCTTCGCGCTCACCACCCAGTTTCATCCGACAAAAATCACGCACAGCTCCAGGTGATGAGAGCACATCGTGATCAAATATTTTTTCGGCAAGCGCCTCACCGCACAGCTCATTCACCAGTTCAATCAGGAGGGCCGAATGTTCACCAATACCATTAACGGTTGTCAATTCATCAATCGAGGCACTCAGTACCCCGCCAGGGGTCTTGAACCGCCTGATTAAAGCCTTCCCGATTGGTTTCAAATCACGTCGTGAAATAGCAAACGAGAGCAACAATTCAAACATTTCATAGTCATGCAACCCGTTAAGACCAACCTGCCGAAAACGTTCTCTGAGTCGTTCACGATGCCCATAATTATCCGTTTTATCCATCCCTATCTCCTCGAATTCTGCCAGTTCTTATCCGGCCGGCGGCGTTCCGGCAACCTGAATAACTCTGACTTTTGCAATAACATCATGTGGAGCCCATCTGAACAGATAGACGCACAAAGGCGAGAATATCCCCAATACTATCATCAGCACTGTCCACGCTATTGCCCGCAGGAAATAGACTTCCGACACATCCTTCTTCACAATAAAAATTCCCCAATACCACATACCGAATGTCTGAGCAAAAAATCCAAGAGTAACCCCATAATAAAATAGCGTAAAAAGCAGAATAAGAGAAAAAACTGTTGTCACCATTTTGCGCAACCGGGATACCGTAATCCACATTGCCGCCCCCTCGCCTGCGTCAATACAAACATAACGCAGTCCACCTGGCGATTTATTCTGCCAAATTGAGCCGAGATTATAACCGTTGACACTATCGGCATAAATACTGGGCGGTGTTATCGCCTCTAGGTTATCCGGCAGCAGGTCAGGAATCCGCGGCTTTTCAATAATCACAAGCGCCTCATCCTCGCCCTCGCCTGTTCCCGATGCTCCTGCTGGCTGACTCGCGTCTCCAGGAGAAGCAGTTTTCTTGGTATCTTCAGTTGTAGAACCGGTAGTTTTCGTTCCAGTTTTACCAGTTTTGCCGTCCTGGACTCCACCAGCTTTATCAGTCTGTTCGCCTTCTACCCAATCAGGATCTTTTTCGGCAAGAATATCCTCTTCACGCAATTCTTCGCTCCCAGTTTCTTTTATCGCAATTTTTTTGGCAATACCGATAGAGTAATTGAACAGAGCCAATGCAACCAAAGCGACAATAAAAAGATCGAATAACCAAGCTAGCATACGACGTTCAATTGGAGCTGCTTCCGGCGAGTATTTACAAACAAATGAGGTCCTTTTATCAGTTTGGGGTTTTCGAAAAAAGCGGCTCATTTTACCAGCTGCTTTGGCTGCCTTATTAAAATTATCCTCAACCGCCAATTCCCGAGACGCCTGCAATTCCAGCACTTCACTCAGAAAACCAAAATCCTCGGCATGTTTCCAGTTGCCAAGTAAAGCATTGCGCACTTCGGTCTTAGCAGTAACACGATCATCTTCAACCCATTTTTTCAGAGTTTCCTCGCCAACCGGTCCGTGTTCACTACCTTCAAGATCTCTTATTACAAATTCCATAATCAATTCCGCTATTACAGTTATTTAATGATAAAAATAACATTAAGCCGCTACAAAGCAAGCGCAAATCGAAAATTTCACTCTGACATGATAATTTTGCGCTTTACAGAAAAAGAGACTTGAAAAATCAAACAACTGTTTTATATTATATTCAAACAACTGTTTTAAACTGCTGTTTACTAAAAAATAAGGTTAAAAAAGTGATAACGACTAGAGAAAAAATATTAGCAACTGCAAGCGAGCTGTTTATTGAGCGTGGATTTGATAAAACCACCATTCGCGACATCTGCACAGCAGCTAAAGTAAATGTCGCCGCCGTCAACTATCATTTCAAAGGCAAACAACAGTTAATTGAAGCTATTATCGACAATATTGTGGGCAAGCGCTCCGAATACCGCCTGAAAATACTATCAGATCGCACCATTAGCAATGAAACAGAATGGCGTCAGGTGATAATTGATTTTATCAACAGCATGGTGCTGGATAATGATTCAGGCTCAAAAAATGAATTTATCCTGGTTCGATTGTTTATGAGCGGATTGAAAAATCCGCCGGAGTTTTTTGCCAAAATTCATCATAAATATTTTGAAGCGCTTGATAGAGAATTAATTCGCTATATTGAGATGGGCCTGCGTGATGATGCCCCACAGGGCAGTGCGGCATTGTGGGTGATGACAATAATTTCCCAATGTCTTTTATTCAGGCAGCATCATAATATTTTGAATAATTTATCGAATATCGATTTCACTCAGCCTGAGAACAGTGAAATATTAGCCAAACATATAGCAAATACTGTATTTGCAGGGTTAAAGTATCGGAAATGTTGAAAAATTAAGGAAAAATATGAATTTCATCGAACAACTGAATAATATCTGGAAAAAAAATAACTCTTTAGTATGCGTCGGCCTCGACCCGGATCTGTCAAAAATGCCGGAATGTGTCAAAGCACACCAATATCCGATTTTCGACTTCAACAAGGCAATTATCGATGCAACCGCTGACTTGGTCTGTGCTTATAAACCACAGGCGGCCTATTATGCCGGACAGAACGCTGATGATCAACTCGCGATGACCATTGATTACCTGAAAGAAAACTACTCGGAAGTTCCAGTTATTCTCGATGTTAAACGCGGTGACATCGGCTCAACCGCTGAGATGTACGCGAAAGAGGCGTTTGAACGTTATCAGGCAGATGCGGTTACCGTCAATCCCTACATGGGTATCGATACGCTGAAACCATTTCTCGACTGGTCAGATAAAGGGGTAATCATCCTTTGTCGCACCTCAAATCCAAGTTCAGCGGAAATCCAGGAATTGGTTGCCGACGATAAAGAAATCTATAAACATGTCGCGGGCTACGCCAACAGCAGCTGGAACTATAATAATAATGTCCTACTGGTTATCGGCGCAACCTATCCGGCAGAACTGGGTGAAGTACGGAATCTTTGCCCAGACATGCCGTTCCTGGTGCCCGGTGTCGGAGCGCAGGGTGGAGATGTCGAACAGGTTATCACCAACGGTGCAACCGCTGACGGTAACGGCTTGATAATTAACTCTTCACGTGGCATAATTTACGCCGGCAGTAATGAAAAATTTGCTGATGCTTCCCGACAAGCAACCCTTGCATTGCGGGATATGATCAATCAATATCGCTAAAATATTTCAGGAAACCTGATTTTATGTTTGAAGAAATAAGGCAAAAATTCAAAAAATGCATTAACTGGCTTTTTTTTCCGATTATCTGGATAGGGAAAAAAATATGTCTATGGTTCAATACTCCAACCGGACGTAGAATTATTGTTTATGCCAGCATTCCTGTTTTTCCCATTATTTGGATAGGGGAAAAATTATGCTTCTGGTTTGGTCATCCAACCGGACGCAGAATCATTGTCTGCGCCTCTATTCTGTTTTTAGGGCTATCACTGGCCGGACTGTTATACACCATAAAACCAAAACCGAAAAAACGCCCCAGTGGCAGTTTAGTACTGACGCTTAAAGCAATTCCAATCAAACTCGGTGACGTAAAATTAAAGATCAGCGGCTATGGAACCGTAAAACCTAAGAATGTAATATTACTTAGTGCTCAATCCAAAGGTATAATTCTGTCAAAACACCCGGATCTCGCAATTGGTTTAGTCGTGAATAAAGGTGAACTGCTTGCTCAAATTGACAGTGAAGATGCAAAACTTGGTTTGGCCACTGCTGTTGCGGAAATAGACCGGCTTAAAAACGAATTACAAATAAATCAGCAATCCATCAAGGATATGGAACAGGATATTGATTTTGAAAATAAAGTTCTACTGCTGGTAAAAAAAGATTATCAACGTAAAAAAGATCTGTTTGATAAAAAGATAACGTCAAGCAGTTCCCTTGAACATGCAGAAAAATCACTTACCGAGCAGATGCGTAAATTTATCCTCCTTAAAGGTAAATCACTGCGTTTAAAACTAACCAGTGCTACAGTTAGAGCTAAGCTGGCAAAGGCCAAAGCGGCAAAACTTCAGGCGGAAATCAATATTACCCGCTGCACAATTTTAAGTCCTATCTGCGGGCGGATAAAATCTGCCTTCGTTGAAAACGGCGAATATGTTCAACCGGGGCAAAAAATTCTCTCCATCGCTGATGATTCAAATTTGGAAATTACCGTAGCACTGTCAGCTTTTGATATTATGAAAGCCATGGGTCTAAAAAAATCCGACGTCAAACTCTATAAAAACTGGTTCAATAAACCAGACGGTACTATTCCCGTAAAGATAACCTGGATGGAGTCTGAACAAGCCTGTTCATGGATAGGTAAAATCACCCAAATACGCAAGTTTGATGAAATCACCAGAACCTTGATCGTTACCGTTGTCCCAATCAAACCGATTGATGAAACCGCCAACCAATTCCCATTGGTTGACGGCATGTTCTGTGAAGTTACCTTTACCGGACGAACCCTGAAAAATGCCATGCAGATTCCCTGGGCAGCAATTCAGCTTGATGGTGATGCTTTCACAATTGACAAAGCAGGCATTCTACATCAACGCAAAATAAATATCTATAGTGTCCATAATGATAAAGTAACCGTTAACGGCGGTTTGCCGGACGGTGAAATGCTGGTAGTCCAGCGTCTGCCACGTGGTATCATTAACGGCAGCAAAGTCAATATAGCACAACTAAATAAAAAACCTAAGATAAAATTATCAACCAAAAGAAAGTAAAAATAAAAAACAGGTTAAAAGCAGCATTATTGGTGATAGACCATTATTCTTAAATATCTAAAAATCATTCTGTCACTCATCATTCTGTAATATAAAAAAATGATAAAAGCAATCTTAAAAAATATTCTCGGCAACCCGGTGCTGGCCAATATCATGATGGTATTGATTCTGGTCGCCGGCTATCTGGGTGCAAAATCAATGACTCGGGAAACCTTCCCAAAATTCTCACTGGATATTATTACCGTTAATGTCGCCTACCCCGGTGCCGATCCGGCAGAAATAGAGGAAAGCATCTGCCTGCGGCTCGAAGAGGCTGTCGAAGGCATCGAAGGCATCAAAAACATCTATTCAGAATCATCTGAAGGCATGGGGAGGCTGATCGTTGAACTCAATGAAAATGCCAGCCTGCTGATCGCTAAAGATGACATCAAAACTACCGTTGACGCCATCAACACCTTCCCGGTCGATGCTGAACCGCCGATTGTCCGTGAAATAAAATTTCGCGGCGATGTCATGGCACTGATCTTATGGGGCGATCTGCCGGAAAGACAGTTAAAAGAGGCCGCACGTCAGGTCAAAGATGAAGTAGTCGCCCTGCCTGAAATAAGTCAGGTTTTTATCAGCGGCACCCGCGACTACCAGATATCAATCGAAATAAGTGAAGAAAATCTGCGTAAATATGGTATTACACTCAATGATGTCAGCAGAGCTGTAGCTGATAATGGTCTTAATATTCCGGCCGGAACCATTCGTAACGCTGGAGAAGATTTCAGAATCAGGGTTATGGGCCGTCGCTACGAGGCAAAAGAATATCGCGACATTCCGATCATTGCCCAACCTGATGGAACAACTATAACTTTAGGTCAAATTGCCAATATCAAAGACAGTTTTGATGATGATGCGAAAGTCCACTCAATGTTCAACGGCTATCCGGCTGCCGCAGTTAATATCTACAAAACAGATTCTGAAGACGCCATAAAAATCGCCGAAGAAATCAACCGTTATTTAGCAAAAAAACACAAAACCCTGCCGCCCGGACTACATATTACCAAATCCAGAGATATGTCACGTCTGATCAACAGCCGCCTGAATATGCTGCTGGCCAACGGCCGGCTCGGCCTCCTGCTGGTATTTATTACTCTATGGATTTTCCTTGACCTGCGCCTCAGTTTCTGGGTTACAATGGGTATCCCCATCTCCATTGCCGGTGCCTTGGTTATTATGGCGGCAACCGGCTGTTCGCTTAATATGCTTTCCCTCTTCGGGCTGATTATGGTGCTTGGGCTGATTGTCGATGATGCGATTGTGGTCGGGGAATCGGTCTATCTCCAGCGTTACACCAATCATAAATCACCGATGACCGCCGCCCTGGATGGCACGGCTGAAGTCACTCTGCCGGTTATCGCCGCTGTTCTAACAACCATTGTCGCCTTTCTGCCACTCTTCTTTGTCCCGGGCGTCATGGGTAAATTTATTCGCCAAATCCCCATTCCGGTCATTGCTGCGCTATCAATTTCCCTGATCGAAGGTCTGTTTATCCTACCGGTTCATCTCCGTCATCTACCGGTGAAGATTACCCAAATTAACTATAACTCGATATGGAGTTATCCAACGCGCATCAAACAGAAAATCAATGACACCCTGGATTATTTCATTCACCATCAATACGGCAAGTTTGTCGACTTTGCCCTGCACTGGCGTTATGTTTCGCTCTGTATCGCGATTGTTGTTTTAGCTCTGGTCGGTGGCTTGATAAAGAGCGGTATTATCAAATTCAAATTTCTCGAAAAAACCGCTAATGACTTTTTAGTCGCTAAAGTTACCATGGCACCAGGTACACCGTTAAATCAAGTTGAAGCTGCCGCCCAGCAGGTGATGAAAGGCTGGGATAAAGTTAATAGCAATAATCATAATAAAACCACCGTGCCAAGCGGCGAAAATCTCACCGTCGGTGTTTATGCTCTGATTGGTGATACCATAAAATTTGGTGAAACAGCTGGCGGTTCTGAACAGTTTGAGGTCAATATTGAATTGATTCCTTCAGAACAAAGAACCATTCACTATCGCAAACTGCTCGATCAATGGAAAAAGATTGTCGGCACCATCCCCGGCGCCGATAAGACTAATTTCAAAGCCCGCGGTGAAGGTCCAGGTGGGATGCCGATTGAATTTGAACTCAGAAGCAACGACGTTGATCAGTTACTGACCGCTTCAGATGAACTGATCCAAAAACTACGCACTTATGAAGGTGTATTTGACGAACAGACCGATTATACGCCAGGCAAACGTGAATTTATCGTCAAAATCAGACCGCAAGCCTATAATTTAGGCCTTACCCTGAAAGATCTGGCCTATCAGATTCAAGGCGGATTTTATGGTACTGAAGCCCTGCGCATTCAACGCGGCCGAGACGATATAAAAGTAAAAATCAGATTCCCAGAAAAAAATGGCCGTAATTCTATCAGCTACTTTAAACGGATGCGCATCAATGTTCCCGGCGGTGCCCGGGTACCATTAACCACAGTTGCAAATATCGAAGTTCGTGAAGGACAAAGTACGATAAGACGCTCTGAACGTGCTCGGAAGATATTAGTCCAGGCGGATATTTCCGATAACTTCAACTCGACAGAAATCATGAATGACCTGATGGATAATTTTATACCTGAACTCCTGATCCGTTACGATGTTACCTGCAGTACCAAAGGTGAATCACAGGAAACCCGTGACTCATTAAACAGCCTGTTCACCTGGTTCCCAATCGCCCTGTTCGGTATCTATATGATTATTGCCTCAATGTTCAAATCATACATTCAACCGGCAGTAATTATGACCACCATTCCTTTCGGTCTGGTCGGTGGAGTTGTCGGCCATGTGCTGTTCGGACGTTCAATCTCAATAATGAGCCTGTTCGGCATGGTCGCCCTGACCGGCATTGTGGTCAATGACGCCATTGTCCTGATCGAAGGGATCAATCTGCGCCTCAGCAAAGGCACTCCGCTGCTTGAAGCATTACGCGAAGGCGGCAAACGCCGTTTCAGACCGATCATGTTAACCACCATGACCACCTCCGCAGGACTGATGCCACTGATTCTCGAAAAAAGTATGCAGGCTCAATTCCTGATCCCGATGGCACTCTCCATCGCTTTCGGGGTAATGTTCGCCACCGTCCTGACGTTAGTCCTGATTCCATGTCTACTGGCAATATTGAATGACCTGCGCCGTTTATGGCACCAGACATGGAATGGCGGGCCATTACCAGCCCGAGAAGCAGTAGAACCCCGCTACGAAAAAAGCTGTTCATAAAATATCGAATTAAGCTGACTTCAAACAATGCTTTTAACTTGAAAATAACCGGCAAACAACTATTGTAGAGCATTCCCGAATATACAATAATACCGTTTGCTATTTGCAAGTCATTAATCGGCGATAAATTTAAGCTTAATTACGTACAAGAAATTAGCTAAAAGAATACACTTGTGTATAAAATGTGACAATATGGCTGAATCAGAAAAAATAACCAGAAAAAATAGAATTGACAAGAAATTAACATCTTCATTGTTAAACTGGACAATAACTCCCTATAAAAAAGGGCTGGATATATCTTGTTTAGATGCACATGCGGTAGAAGAATATCCAACTACAACTGGACCAGCTGATTACGCGCTGTTTGTCAAAGGAAAATTACTGGGTATTATTGAAGCAAAAAAAATCTCAACAGGCGCTAATGTCCTTGAACAGTCTAAGCGCTATTCAAAAAGTGTCACCAATACCATTGGTGAATGGCGTGAATACAAAGTCCCTTTCCTCTACTCAACAAATGGAGAAATAATATTTTTTCTGGATGTAAGAAAAAAAGAAAACAGCTCATATCAATTAAGTGATTTTCATTCACCACAAGCACTGTTTGATAAGTTTAAAAGAAAGACTCAAGTAGCAGAAGCGTGGTTTCAAGCTAATCCTGTCAACCAAATTACCCGTCTAAGACCTTACCAGATCAAGGCAATAGAGGCTACTGAACAGGCATTGACTAATGGAAAGATAAAAATGCTCATGGCAATGGCAACCGGAACTGGCAAAACATTTACAGTTATCTCTTCAATATATCGTCTGTTAAAATCAGGCTATGCCAAAAGAATACTTTTTCTCGTTGACCGAAGAGTTTTAGCGGCGCAAACGGTCTCGGCGATTTCAGCTTTCGAGACACTTAGTGGACTTAAACTTGATAAAGAATATGAAGTTTACAGTCAAAAGTTCAGACGTGAAGATTTTGACGGAGACACTACATTTAATCCACAAATTCTACCTGAAGAATATTTAACCACGCCGCAGGAGAAACATGCATTTATCTATGTATCTACTATTCAGCGAATGTCTATTAATCTGTTGGGAAACACAGCTCTGGAAAACTTTGACGGTGATTTTGATGCAGACAAACTGGATATCCCCATTAATGCTTTTGATGTTATTATTGCTGATGAATGTCATCGGGGATATTCTGCAAAAGAAAGCAGTACCTGGAAATATGTTTTGGACTATTTCGATGCAGTAAAAATCGGCCTTACCGCAACCCCCGCCACTCATACACTGGCAATGTTCAAACATAAGGTATACTCATACAGTACAGAACAGGCCGTTTTAGATGGTTTTCTGGTTGATTATGATGCCGTAAAAATAAAATCAAACATCCATATTAATGGCACGTTTCTGAAAGAGGGTGATCTTGTGGGTGAGGTTGACACTGGAACTGGGGCTGAGACCTTGGATCAACTCGAAGGCGAACGGCAATTCTCCGCCAATGAAATTGAAGAAAAAATAACTTCACCTGACAGTATCAATAAGATCATTAAAGCCTTGAAGCAATATACCGATATACACGAAAAAGAGTATAAACGTTTCCCGAAAATTTTGATATTTGCCGTCAATGACCTACCTCACATATCACATGCCAATGAGATTGTTAAAACCTGTAAAGAGGTTTTTGAGCAAGGCGATGACTTTGTCACTAAAATTACCGGAACTGTAGATCGTCCTTTGCAGAAGATACGCCAGTTCAGAAACAGGAAAGAGCCCAAAATTGTTGTGACGGTTGATATGCTTTCAACTGGAGTCGATATCCCCGCCATAGAGATGGTGGTCTTTATGCGAATGGTTAAATCGCGTATCCTCTGGGTTCAGATGCTCGGACGTGGTACACGGTTGTGTGAGGAGATTAATAAAGAAAAATTTACCATTTTTGACTGTTTTAACGGCGATTTAATCGAATATTTTAAAGGCGCAACCGATTTTAATGTTACGTTGACAAAAGCGACTATTCCAATCGCTGAAATTATTGAACGCATCTATGATAACCGAGATCGGGAATACAATATAACCGTACTAATAAAACGCCTCAGAAGAATTGAAAAAAACATGGGTTCCGAAGCACGTGAAGCATTTGCCAAATATATTCCTGACGGCGATATAAAAGCCTATACTGATCAACTTAAAGCAAATCTTGCCGATAATTTCACCGACACTATGCAGCTGTTAAAAAATAGGGGTTTCCAAGAGCTATTGGTCAACTATCCACGCCCTAAAAAGGTTTTCTTTAGAGGCTATGATATTACGGATGAAGTAGAAGATGAGGTGATGTTCAGAGTCGATGGTGATTTTCAGAAACCTGAAGATTACCTGGAATCATTTGAAAAATTTGTCAAAGATAATCCTGAACAGATTGAGGCTATTGAAATTCTACTAAGCAAACCGAACAGTTGGAACACTGCTGCATTAGATGAGTTGCGGGATAAACTGCGGAAAAATGATTTTTCGGAAAAGGATCTCCAACGCGGTCATGAGTTGGTTCATCGCAAACCACTGGCCGCTATAATCTCAATGATTAAATATGCCTCTGACAAACATCTGCCTATTCTAACCGCACCAGAAAGAGTTGAAGCGGCAATTGCCAAAATAACTGAAAATCATGATTTTAATGATGAACAACTTAACTGGATCGCATTCATCAAAGAACACCTTATTGAAAATCTAGCTATTAATGAAGATGATTTCTCCATCATGCCAATTTTTGAACGCCATGGCGGACTGGGCAAAGCCAAAACTATTTTTGGCGATGATTTTAAAACACTAATAGATGAACTTAACGAAGCACTTGCAGCTTAAAAACTAAGGAATCGAAAATATGGCTGATGTCGTAAATAAACTCTGGGGCTTTTGCCACACCTTACGTCACGATGGAATTGACTATGGAGATTATATAGAACAATTAACCTATCTGATGTTTCTGAAAATGGCTGATGAAAAAGGTATTGAGATTGAAGATGATTATAATTGGAATAGCATTCTTGAACTTTCCGGCACTGAACTGCTTGACCATTATGCCGAGATATTGCGTAAACTTCGTGATTCAACCGGTATCCTAGGCGATATTTTCACCCAGGCAATGCCACGCTTTACCAATCCGGTCAATCTGAAAAAAGTTATCAATATGATTGATGTGGAAGATTGGTCTTCGATGGATGTTGATGTTAAAGGCGCAGCTTTTGAAGGACTATTGGAAAAATCGGCCGCTGAAGGGAAAAAAGGGGCAGGCCAATATTTTACCCCGCGTCCACTGATCGCCTCTATTGTCAAGGTAATGCAGCCCGACCCGCGAGTCGCAAAAAGCTATAAAATATGTGACCCGGCTTGCGGTACCTCCGGCTTTTTAATGGTCGCCTACGAATGGTTGATGACACTAACCAAAGGGGCTTTAGACAGGAAGATTGTCAAACGAATCAAGCAAGAGACCTATTACGGTCAGGAACTGGTTCCACGTCCACGACGACTTGCCCTGATGAATCTTTTTCTCCACGGCCTTGAACCACAGATCTATCTTGGCGATAGTATCTACGAAACGGATCGCGGCGAACGTTATGAATGCATCCTGACCAATCCGCCATTCGGCACAAAAGGGGCAAACCAGGCTCCGGTACGCGATGATTTCACCGTTTCTACCAGTAATAAACAGCTCAATTTCATTCAACATGTTATCACTATTCTTGCCCCTGGAGGACGTGCGGCAATGGTATTACCGGATAATGTGCTGTTTTCTGACGAGGCGGGCGATGTCTTTAAATATTTGATGGAAGATTGCAACCTACATACAATTTTAAGATTACCCAACGGCACCTTTACCCCATACAGTCAAGGAGTAAAAGCCAATGTTATATTTTTTCAAAAGGGACCGATGACAGAAGCAACGTGGATTTATGATTGCCGGACTAATATTCCCGGTGTGACTAAAAAAGACCGCCCTTTAACCGCGGAAATGTTTCAGGATTTTCAAAAGTGCTACGGGTCAGATCCTAATGGGCAGTCAAAGCGCAAAGAGCTTGGCGAAGCGGGACGCTTCCGTAAATTTACTTTGGCAGCAATTAAAGCCCGCAAATTCAACCTTGACATTACCTGGCTCAAAGATGATAGCCTTGAAGACCCCAATTCGCTTCCCGAACCCCATGAATTGGCTGGTGATGCAATTACTGAACTCAATGCCTGTGTCGACGAACTGCAGGAGATTCTAGCTTTGATTGATACGGAGGAGGTACGATGACAGTAGGTAACCTTTTAAAATCAGGTAAAAAAAATGAGGGGAAGCCCAAACAGGACACACTGTGTCATTTTTTTAGCCACGAAGCGGGCGATCAAAACTTGCTTAAATTTAAAATACGAGTGAGTAACATGGGGGGCAAATAAATGAAAGAAACGCTTTCAGCTGGATGGACTGTAACAATACTTGAAAATTTAGGTATAATATCAACAGGTAACACACCACCCAAAAGAGACATTGAAAACTATGGGACAGATATACTATTTGTAAAACCTGCTGATTTAGAGAATGGTGCAGTAATAAAATCAACCAAAGAGATGATTTCTTTTAAAGGAGGAAAGATAGCTCGTTTGTTGGATAAAAATGCTGTGTTAATTACTTGTATCGGGAAAATTGGTCGTGTAGGTATCGCTGGCAAAAAACTTGCGACAAATCAACAGATTAACTCCATTCAATTCATTGATAAGTATGTTATTCCAAAATTTGGCTATTATGCATGCTTGGGACTAAAAAAATGGTTGAATGAGCAGTCTTCTGCAACTACTCTGTCTATTATTAACAAAAGTAAATTTTCCAAAGCCCCCCTCCCCCTCCCCCCCCTCAACGAACAGAGGCGCATTGTCGCCAAGTTGGACAAAATCATGCCCCGCATTGATTCAGTCAAAGAGCGTTTGGATAAAGTTAGTGATTTGGAAACGCAAATTCTCTTAGCGTTTTTATATTCATCCGGCAAACAGTATAGTATAAAAAAAATAGCAAAATACTGTTGTGAATGCAATGAAAGATGTGGCAAAACCCAAGTACATTTAAGAAAAATAGGGGTAAATAAAGATAAAGGCATAACAGATTTAAGAAGTAGTGCAAAAGACTACTCAAAATACAAAATTGTTAATCCTGGCGATTTCATCTATAATCCAATGAGAGTAAACATTGGCTCAATTGCCATCTATAATGGGAAAGAAAAATGTATCACTAGCCCAGATTATGTTGTATTCCATACAATAAAAGGATTATCTGCTGCCCTCTTATTAAAATACCTCAAGAGCAATCAGGGGTTACTCGAAATTAACCACAATACCCAAGGTAGCGTGCGTTCACGCCTCTATTACGAAAATCTAGTAAAAATCAAAATGCCCATTGCCCCAATTGCAGAACAAGCTAAGGCTGAAAAAATTCTAAATGTATTCTCAAAAATAAATAGCCGGAAAAATAATTTACTTGTAACACTAGACAAACTATCAAAATCCGTCCTAGCCAAAGCCTTCCGGGGTGAATTGGTGCCACAAGATCCCAACGACGAGCCCGCCGAAAAACTGCTTGCACGAATTCAGGTAGAAAAAGCAAAAATGGAATCAGCTTTGAAAAAGACAAAAAAGCAAGTTAAAAGGAAACCTAAAAGATGAGAGATGTTCAAAAACCAGACCACTTAAGTCTAAACGCATTAATTACAAGACTAAAAGAAGGACGTTTTGTCATTCCCGACTTTCAAAGAGATTTTGAATGGAAACCTTGGGATATCAAGGAGCTTATTAAATCTATTTTCCTGGACTATTACATCGGTAGTTTACTGCTTTGGAAAGGTAAAAAAGAAAATTTCAATGCTCTGTCTTGCGAAGCAATTTACGGATTTGAAGATACTAAAGGCGAAAAGCCATGGACATACGGCAACGGAAAACCTGAGTATATTGTGCTTGACGGTCAGCAAAGATTAACTGCGTTGTATTATACATTTATTGCGCCAAATGTCAGCCTGCCAAACCGTGCAAGCCGTGCGGTATATTTTATACGTGTCGACAAATTTATAAATGAACAATATGATGATGCCTTTCAATATGATTGGCTTACAAAACGTTTCAAGCGGATTATGGATAACCCGGAAGTACAATATGCAGAACATTTTTTCCCCTTGTCTATCGTCGGTGCTGATGGATGGGCATTACCGAACTGGGTTCAAGGTTATGAAAAACATTGGGAAGAACAAGTTAACAAAGCAACTGCTACTGGAGACAGTGAGAAGTTAAATATTGCAAAACAAAATGTTAAAAATGCCAAAGACTTCGGAGGACATCTAAAAGGTATTACACAAGACTACCAAATTGCCTATATTGAGCTTGATGTGGAATTGGCTGTTGATAAGGTATGTGATATCTTTACCCAAATCAACAGCAAGGGTATAAGGCTCGATGTTTTTGACCTGATAAACGCATTATTAAAACCGAAAGGACTACAATTAAAACATATGTGGCGTGAGGTTGCTCCTAGACTAAATTTTATTGAAACAGAAAAAATGAACGTATATGTCTTACAAGTAATGTCAATATTGCGTCAAGGGTATTGTTCCCCAAAGTATCTATACTATTTATTACCCGGTCAGGAAAAACAGATAAGAGAGTCTGACGGCTCCCGCAAGAAAGAAATATTAATGAAGACCCCTGATGATTTTCAAACGCATTGGAATAATGCAGTAAATACTGTTGCATCTGCAATCAAATTACTACAGCACCCACATGAATACGGTGTGACTTCATCACAATATCTACCATATATTTCGATATTACCTGCTTTTGCATCTATTCAGCATGCTGTAAATAATATTCCCGCACCAAGTCGTCTTGAAGCACAAAGAAAATTCAGACAATGGTATTGGGCTTCAGTTTTCACGAACCGCTACTCGGGTTCGGTAGAATCGACAACCACAAGAGACTACCTGGACATGATAGAATGGTTCAAAAATGATGATGCTATTGTATCAGTGATTCAAGAATTCAAATCAAGATTTCGTGAACTTGACTTAATAAAAGAGACAAAAAAAGGTTCATCTATTTACAATGGCATTTTTAATCTATTTGTAATCAATGGCGCTCGTGATTGGATAAGCGGAAATATACCTCAAAACAATGAAATAGATGACCATCATATTGTGCCAGACTCTTGGGGCAAGAAAAATCTTAAAAATGGTAAATGGCATACTATTCTTAATCGTTTACCACTAACGTCGAATACCAATCGAAATCTAATTAAAGATAGATTACCAAATGAATATCTACCTGAATTAATAAAACAAAATGGAGAACAAGCAATTAAAAGCATTCTGGAATCACACTTTATTTATGATAAATGCTTTAAAATTTTACTCAGATCCCCATTTTCAGAAAATGATTTTGATGAGTTTATTTCAATACGTCAAAAAAATATCAAAGATGCTATTGAAAACTTGCTTATCAAGCAACGACTTGACTTATCGCCAAAACTAAGAGATATGGATAAAAGCATTGAAAAAATAGAGCTCATAATTAGAGATACCATAGTTAAAAATTTAGATAATAACATTTCAAGCCTACCACATCATTTAAAACTGAAAGCTGATGAAAAGGTTAAAAATGCTGCAAAGAAAAACCCAGCCTTTGACGTTGACAAATACACACAACTGAGTGGTCTTTTGGAGTTTTTTGACTTAAGAGAAGCACAAGAGGTAATGATTTCTAAAAGTTTATGGTCAATATTTCAAAAATTGTTTAGCAATAAAGAAACTTTGAATCATAAATTCAATCAACTAGCAGAATTACGAAACTGTATTCGCCATAGTCGTTCTGCAGATGAGATTGTACAAAAAGAAGGTGAAGCCGCAATACTGTGGTTTAATAAGGTCTTAAAAATAGGTGATAGCTAAAGCTAAAGTAGCTAGAAAAAACTCATAAACGAAAGAAGATTTTTGCAATAATAGATTTATGAGTTATTATAGATGTGATAGGAGTGGTAAAACATGATAATAGATAAAAAATATTTATCAGCTTTAGGACGAGTTTTCAGTCCAATAGTAATGGATAGCCTTGCTCAAAAAGGCTATTCCAGCTATTTGTCAGAGGTCTGTCTAAATAGCGGTTTGCTTAAAACAATTGACAATTCAATGACCCTTGCCCAGTTCTTTGACTGGATCTATCATATCCTTAATAAAAATTATCGCAATGAATATATCTATAAAAACGTCATTGCCAATAAAATCCTGCTCGGAAAACACTCATTGAATACCTCACACATGCTGACCGAATTCAGAGTAGGCAAATGTAAAGCGGATGTTGTTATATTAAATGGGACATCTACTGTTTATGAAATAAAATCTGAATATGACTCTTTCGCACGACTTGCGAAACAAGTACAAACTTATTTTGA
The DNA here is from genome assembly GCA_021647315.1 of Victivallaceae bacterium. Classification (GTDB taxonomy): domain Bacteria; phylum Verrucomicrobiota; class Lentisphaeria; order Victivallales; family Victivallaceae; genus JAKIUY01. The sequence goes on along the minus strand of JAKIUY010000008.1, from coordinate 31,668 downwards.
AATATTTGATTATATAAACGTCATAACATCCCCTGCACAGGCAGATAAATTAAACTCCATTTTACCTGAAAACACAGGTATTCTCATGCTTAATAACAGCAATACAATTACCACAATACGTGGGCCAAAATCAAATAAGAAAAATATCAACCCAAATATATTATTCGATTCTTTACGCAAAAATGAATATACATCCATTATCAAATCATGTTATGGAACTATACCGGATGTCCCCAATACGCAAATATACCGAGAGTGTAAAAAACTGTTTTGTGAAAACTCTCCTGAAACAGCACATGATTTGACCATTAACATTCTTAAAACCCGTGGGAAAACAAAAATATTGAAGGAATTCATCGCCCAAGCCCCATCATCATTATCTGCTTATGGAGTAAGCATTTGCAATGAAAAATCAAAAATGCAGGAACTAATATCGAGGTTATCAACAGATATTCGCTCAATACTTATGCCACAATCAATCTAATAGGGAGATTATATGTATTATCCATATTTAAGAGGAAAACAATTTGAATTAATACTACTTCGGGATAATGCTGATTTATTAGCAGAAAATAATATACATCCGATTATCGAACCGGTTAAAAATGATTTTTCAGCATTAAGACGCGCAATGAAAGTCATTAACGAGCAAAGTATCGGCTGTACGCTTATCATCAATCCTTTAGCAGGAAAAGAGCCTGTATCATCTACAAGTATTAGTGATATTATTGATACCGATTTTAATGATTTTAATAATATCTCTATCGGCTATATCCTGGATGCTAAATCAAATCTAAAAGATTTATCGGCCTGTTTAGATAAATATTATGATAAAACATTTACTCTCATTCATTATGGCTATTCAAATGGTACAGCTGTCGCTGCAACTATTGCCCATCATCAAAATATCAAACGCCATATATTTATTGATGGCTTTGCAGGGAAATTGTATCAAAGGCATCTAAAAAAAGATGATATTGAACGTATTTTAATCAGAAATGGTTTTAAAGCGCAAAAGAAAAATTCTCTATATCCAGAAAGCGAACATTTTTCAGACTTACATATAACCTACCCCGATGAGGGGATGGATGGCTTTGGCGATTATCTGATTGTTGGTGATGATTATACAGAAACTGGCGGCCCTGCTTATGCTGTAGCTATTCATTTGACCTATCTTGCAACTGATGATGATATGTTTATCTATCACTTCATCTCCGACCAGACTGATTCCCCTACCAACCCAGGAGGTAAATTTTTAGAAGCCCTGAATAAGCTTGTCCGTGAAATAAATAAACCAAACTCTTTAATATACAAATCTACTGCCTGTACAGAGTATATTGACCTGTACAAAAAGCAACATTACCCTGGGCTGGGCACGGTGAAAAAGCTCTCAATGCAACATCATATTGAATTAATGACAAACTTCATACAGCGAGAAAATTGATATGTATTGCTGTTCAAATTGTTTTTCTGATTATTTTTTAAAAAGTCATATTAATGCAGTTAGCAAAAAAAGAGGTAAATGTTCTTTTTGCAAGACAAGAAAACATTTTCCACTGATAGTCCCTGCTGAATTGCTCGATTTATTCCAACCTCTATTTGATTTATATACAGAGAATACTAAAGGACAATTACTTAACCAATTACTGCATTCTGATTGGCACATATTCTCTAAAAAAATAGACAATCATAGCCAATTACAATTACTGGTAAAAATAACAGGCAACATAAACATACCTAACATAAAATTCACATCAAGGTTAACTTTAAATAAATCATCAATCAGTCAATGGAATAACTTCGTAAATGAGCTTAAACATGAGAATAGATTTTTTCCTAAAAATACAATTAAAACATCCCAATTAACAGAACTATTTGATTATCTAATAATACAAAAAGCAGAAAACCCAAAAGACATTTACCGAGCAAGAATAAATCGAGAAACTGGAGGATTTTCACTAGATCAAATGAGTTCCCCCCCGCCTGTAAAATCCTGTGATGGTCGTGCTAATCCTAAAGGCATTTCATATTTTTATGGTGCCAGCGATCAAAAAACTGCAATTGCAGAAACTAGACCTTATAAAAGTGATAATGTTTTTGTTGCCAAATTTAAAGTTATAAAGAAGATATCTCTAATAGATCTGAGAAAACCTAAAAAAACAATATCACCATTTGGTCTCGATGACGATAGTCTCATTCTCTTATATGAAGAACATATGCCATTTTTAGAACACCTTAGTGCATCACTGTCTCAACCAGTGTTACCTCATAGAAAGGAATTAGAATATTTGCCAACACAATATCTTTGTGAATTAATAAAAAATAATACATTTAACGGAATTATCTTCAAAAGTTCTTTGGAAGCAGGGGACAATTACGTATTTTTTGATGATTCACTATTAACAGCGACAAAACTAGAGTCATTTATTATTACTGATACAAAAATAACCCCTCTTAAACAAAAAATAAAAATATGAAAAAGATAAAAGACCTTTCTAAAAACGAACGACCTCGCGAAAAGCTACTAGCCAATGGCTCTACGCATTTGGTAGATGAAGAATTACTGGCTCTGCTTCTCGGTAAAAGTACGACAAAATGTCTATAAGGTCAGTTGTTTTCATAAATTACAGCATTGATATTAGATTTTAATAAATCTGAGGTTATTTTTTTCTTTTCAGCCACCATTGAATTTAAACACGATTCACTTGCTTCGTAATTTTAACATCAAACAGGCCCGACACTCTAAGCGATACCTGGAACTGATTTAATATCATTGTCCGTATTTAAAATATCTAATTTTATGCTATATTATAGATTTGACATTTTATATATCCCTGAGAAGATAGATTTTTAACAGATAACAATGATACTGAATTTTGCCCGAAAGGGTATTAAATATAAATTTTGGAGAGTTTTTAGATATGAGTAACAATGAGATGCCCAAAGCATACGAGCCGGGGGCGGTAGAGAATAAATGGTACCCGAAATGGGAAGCGAGCGGCTGTTTTCATGGCAAAGTAAATCCTGATAAACCGGCTTACTCAATTGTTATCCCACCACCGAATGTTACCGGAATTCTTCATTTGGGACATGTGCTGAATAATACCCTGCAGGATATTCTGATTCGCTGGAAAAAAATGCAGGGCTACGAAGTATGTTGGTATCCCGGCACCGACCATGCCGGTATCGCTACTGAATCAAAAGTTGAAAAAACATTGCGTGAAGCCGGTAAACCGGGACGCGATGAACTGGGTAGAGAAAAGTTTATCGAAACCGTCTGGAACTGGAAAAAAGAGTGTGGCGGCACCATTATCAGACAGTTGCGAAAACTCGGCACTGCCTGCGATTGGGAGCGGGAACGTTTCACCATGGACGCCGGGCTCAGCGATGCGGTCAGAAAAGTATTCGTTGAACTGTACAATAAAGGTTACATCTACCGTGGACAACGCATGATCAACTGGTGTCCGGTGGCTCAAACCGCGCTTTCGGACGAAGAGGTTATCCATAAAGATGTCAGTGGTAAATTCTATCACTACAAATATCCGTTGTCAGATGGCACAGGGCACCTGGTAATTGCCACGACCCGTCCAGAAACCATGCTTGGGGACAGTGCTGTCGCAGTCCATCCGGGCGATGAACGTTATAAATCTCTAATTGGCAAAACTATTGATCTACCGCTGACCGGCCGTAAAATTCCGATTATCGCAGATCAGCATGCGGATCCTGAAAAAGGTACCGGCTGTGTAAAAATAACCCCGGCCCATGATCCGAATGACTTTGAAGTGGGCAAGCGGCACAATCTTGAATTCATCACCGTGATGAACAATGACGCGACGATGAATGCCAAAGCCGGCGCGGAATTTGAAGGCATGGATCGTTTTGCCTGTCGTAAAAAAGTTATTGAGCTGCTTGATGAACTTGATCTAATGGTTAAAATTGAAGAGATCACCCATAATGTCGGCTTCTCCGAACGCGCCGACGTGCCGATTGAAACCATGATCAGTGCTCAATGGTTTGTCAATATGCAAGAGTTGGCAAAACCGGCGATTGCTGCCGTACGTGACGGTAAAATAAATTTCCACCCTGCCCGCTGGTCAAAAACCTATTTTCACTGGATGGAAAACATTCAGGACTGGTGTATCAGCCGTCAAATCTGGTGGGGACACCGCATTCCGGCCTGGTATAACGATGCAACTGATGAGATTTTTGTCGGTCTGGAAGTGCCTGAAGGCGATAACTGGCGCCAGGAAGAGGATGTGCTTGATACCTGGTTCAGTTCATGGCTCTGGCCGTTTTCCGTTCAAGGCTGGCCGGAAAAAACTGAAGAACTCAAATATTTCTACCCAACCAGTGACCTAGTCACCGGACCGGATATTATCTTTTTCTGGGTTGCCAGAATGATTATGGCCGGCTATGAATTCATGGATGAATTGCCATTCAAAAATGTCTATTTCACCAGTATTATCCGTGATGCCCAGGGGCGTAAACTAAGCAAGTCACTCGGAAATTCACCTGATCCACTTGATGTTATTGATACCTATGGAGCCGATGCACTGCGTTTTTCCATCATCTATATCGCTCCGGTTGGTATGGATATCCGTTACAGCAACGAAAAATGCGAACTGGGTCGTAATTTTGCCAATAAACTGTGGAACGCCTGCCGTTTCCGTCAGATGCATGGATCGGTAACTGCCGGCTTCCGTAATCTGGACTCTATCGATCACGCAAAACTCACCGCTGATGAAAAATGGATTATTTCATGGATGGACGAAACCATCATTATGATTAATAAAGCGTTGGATGATTTCAAATTCCATCTGGCAGCCCACGAGATTTATGAGATGGTCTGGAGTTCATTCTGTGACTGGTTTATCGAAGCGTCCAAAGTCAGGCTCTACGGCGATGAAGCGTCAAAACAGCAGACGTTGGTCGTGCTTGACTTTATCCTGTTCAAAATATTGCGCCTACTGCATCCGTTTATGCCGTTTATTACTGAAGAGCTGGCGCATCAGATGGGATTCCTGACTGAGGGTGAATCGATCATGAACGAAGCCTATCCGAAACCACTGAAAGACAAAGAGATTCCGTCAATCATGAATCCTGAACCGAATATCATCGACTTGGTCGAAGCAAAATTCCAATTGATCAGAGCCGGTCGTGCGCTGCGTGCCCAATATGAAATACCACCCGGCAAGAAGATTAACTACCATCTCAAGACAGTAGATACTGAAACTGAACAATTTATGCAGGGCGAGGTTGCCGGAATTAAACTGATGCTCAATGCGGCAGAAGTAACAATTTCAACCGCCGAGTTTATGCATGAGGACGGTCCGGCACCGGCTCAAATCGTCAATGCCGGTACAATTTATCTGCCGCTTGCAGGTTTAATCAACATTGATGACGAGCTGAAAAAACTAAAAAAACAACAAAACCAGATATTTGGCTGGATGAAAGGTTCACAGGCAAAGCTTTCGAATGAAAAATTCCTGAGCAAAGCACCTGAAAAAGTCATCAACGAGGCTCGCGAACATCTGAATGAACTGGAAATGAAACTGAAACGGGTTGAAGAATCCATCGCAACACTAAAGTAGCTCGGGCGTCCCGCCTGAGTAACAAAAAACAGACTCCGACAGAATATTTCTGTCGAAGCAATAATAATTAAACAAGGAAATATCATTTTGATAAAACGACTAACAACAAACATAAAAAAACTGTTCGGAGTAAAATCATCTGCACCGCCAGTGCCACAAACTCATAATGAACCACGCCGTCATAAGGGTCAGCAGGCTCCACTGAAATCAGATTCACAGGAGAAAAACAGACGTCACTCAAAACCGGCAGAAGCAAACCGCCCGAACCATAAACGTAAACCAAATAACCGGCGGAAGCAAAAAACTTCCGGGCAGCAGCAAAAGCAACAAAACCAACCAAAGGTTATACCAACCAAGCCGGAAAAACTTATTGAGGTGCTCGTTAAAGAGGGCGAAGTAAGATTTACCGATCTGCCGATTCACGAAGATATTCTCTTCGGGCTCCAGGATATTGAATTCAAATACTGCACCCCAATCCAGGCGAAATCACTGCCGGTACTGCTTGAAAAACATGATCTGACCGGTAAAGCTCAAACCGGAACCGGCAAAACTGCGGCATTCCTGATCGGCATGATTAATCACATGCTCAACAACCCACTGACTGACCGCCGTCCAGGCACCTGCCGGGCACTGGTTTTAGCACCAACCCGCGAACTGGCAATCCAGATTCATAAAGATGCTGAGTTGCTCTGTAAATATACCCCACTCAATAATCTAGTTATTTTTGGTGGTATGGACCATAAAGGACAGCGCGACCGCCTCAATGAACCCATTGATATTCTTATCGGTACCCCCGGGCGGATTATCGACTACTCAAGCAGCCGCCACCTGGACTTAGGTAAAGCTGAATTTCTGGTTATCGATGAAGCCGACCGGATGCTTGACATGGGATTTATTCCAGATGTCCGACGTATCGTCAGCCGCCTGCCGAAACCGGAAAAACGCCAGACCATGCTCTTCAGTGCCACCTTTGATGAAAAAATCATGCGTCTGGTCCGCAATTGGATGGTTGATCCTGTCTCGCAGGAAATTGAACCGGAACAGGTCGTTACTGATCTGATAGAACAGGTTTTTTATACCATATCACGCGACGAAAAACTACCACTGCTGATCTGGTTAATTAATAACGAAAAAATCGAAAGAATGTTGGTCTTCGGTAACCGCAAAGATATGAATGACCGTCTGGCAAAAAATCTGACAGCTTATGGTGTTGAATGCCGCCAGCTCTCCGGCGATGTGCCGCAGGATAGACGCATCAAAATTCTCGAACGTTTCCGTAACGGCGATGTAAAAGTTGTTATCGCGACCGATGTCGCGGCCCGCGGTATTCATGTCGATGGAATTTCTCATGTCATCAATTATGATCTTCCTGAACGCTCCGAAGATTATGTTCATCGTATTGGCAGAACTGGACGGGCGGGAGAAACCGGCAAATCGATCAGTTTTGCCTGTGAATACGGTGCCTACGCATTAAGTGCCATTGAAGAGTATATCGGTCATGAAATTAAATGTATCATGCCTGAAGAAGAGATGGTGGTCATGCCGCCACGGCCTAAAAATCCACCGAAACAACAACCGTCATACTCAAACCAACGCAACAGCAACTCCCGTTCCGGCGGCAACCGTAACAACTCGCGCCGCCCAAACCGGAGTTATTCGTCCAGGTAAATAATAAGAGGTAATAATGAGAAAATTATTATTTTCGATACTATTACTGAATTTGCATGTTTACTGTCTAACGCCAATTTTTGCCCAAAATGCAACTGATACTGCAAGTCAAAAACTGCTTAATAGTGCACAAACAAGTAGATTTAAATTACCAACGGCAACCAAAGCTATTGCCGTTGCTACCGATCATCTTCTAAAAGAATTTGACCGTTGGCTCGAACACCCGAAACGTTATAAGATAATAGCATTAAAAGAGTGTAAAGGATTTCCGGAAGGCAAGCTTTATCCTTTCACTATTCCTGCTTTAGCTTATACAAACTTAGCACTGTCAGGTAAAATAAAACAGGAACATGCCGCACGCCAAATAAGAAAACTGCTTGATGCAGTCATTCCAATTGTTGCCGAATTTATCCATGCGCCAGGTGGAGATATTATGCAAATGAAGAGCTACAGTAGACATGGAACATTCCTATCCACCCTGAATCTAGCTTTAGCCAATTATGCCCTTGTTAGCAAAGACGGACGTTACAAAAAATTGCATAACCATATTCCCCAGCTTTTACTCAATGCATTAAAGAGTAAAAAAGGTGCATATATTGATTCATATCCCACATATACCTGGTATTTTGATACAATCATGGCATTGCTATCACTTAGTCTTTGGGAACATGAGACAAAACAATCTGTTACGTCTGCCTTGCTTAACGCACATCTAGCATGGAGAAATAAAAATATTGTGTTTAAAACTACTGGGTTGCCTCGTGCCTTTCCAGAGAGTAATTCGCGAGGTTGTGATATTTCAATGCAGATATGCCTGTTTGCTAATTTAAGACCGGCTGAAGCACAAAAATTGTACGATAATTACGTCAAAGCTCATTGGATAGAGCTTCCGTATGCGGCTGGCTTCTCTGAATGGCCCAAAGGTGCTAAAACTCCATCTGGTGGTGATATCGATTCAGGGCCAATATTCTTTGGTATCGGAAGCACGGCAAGCGGAGTCGGTATCGGTGCAGCTATAGCTGTAAATGATCAGGTTCGTCTCAAACGACTGGCTCAACAACTGTATATAGTATCACCATTAATTCACACAATAATCGCATCAGGTAAAAATAGCCCGTTACTTGCATGGTTTGGAAGAAATATCCCACTGAATAAAGAATATTTAACTGGTTTTCTCTATGGCGACGCAGTATTATTCTATGCAGTGACCTGGACAAAATATCCAAATGAGAAGACGAAGTAATCTTTATATTATGAAAGTTATACTTTAAACGCTTGAAATCTTATTTTTTTGCGACTAACAGGACTTAACTATTTTTGGATGGACGGCGACGTCTGCCGCCTTGCTGGCGTGGGTTGCGTTTCCCGTAATCACGGCTACGGTGACGTTTCAACGCATTAATCTGCGGTCGACGTTCTTTTAACCCGCGATTGACCTTAATAGTATTACCATCAGCGTCTTTGCCGGTATAATACATCGCCGCCCCCATGGTCATCGGTAACGGGATATAATCCTGCACCTGTTGCGGACTCCAGTTGTTGCGGTTCAAAAAATCATCTACCGTCTTCATTTCACGTTCAGTACAGCCTGGGAAATTTGAAATAAAGAGCGGAATCAGATACTGTTCCTTGCCAGCGGCACGGCTCTCTTCTTCAAACATGACCATAAACTTATAAAAGTCATCGGCCGGATTTTTACGCATCATTCTCACTACATCTGGATGAAGATGTTCGGGAGCTACCTTCATGTGCCCTGAAACATGATGTTGAATCAGTTCGCGGCTTAATTCCTGCTGTTGAACCGCAAGGTCTAATCGAATCCCGGAATTGATATGCAGATGTTTAACCCCGGGAATAGAGCGTACTTCGCGTAACAGTTTTACCAAGCTCTTGCCGTCACAGATATAGTTAGGACATATTTTTGGGAAAAGGCATGATGAACGCCGGCATTTTTTGCATTTTTCAATATCCAGCGTCTGACTGTCATAAATATTTCCGGCAGCCCCGCCAATATCACTGATCGTACCACGAAAATTGGGACGCTGCTTCATGCGCATAACATCTTTAATCACCGATTCATGACTGCGGGAACTGACCATTCGTCCCTGATGTGAAACTAAACCGCAGAAAGCGCACCCGCCGGGACAACCACGTACCGCCGGAATAGAATGTTTGATGGTCTCAAAAGCCGGAATCGGACCTTTGTATACCGGATGCGGCATACAGCTGAACGGCAATTCATGAACCCGGTCAAGTTCTGCTGAAGTCAACGGTTCAGGTGATGGTTCAATAACCACCAGCTGTTCACCATAGGCCTGATAAAGTCCTTTACCGCCCCAAGGGTTCATCTGTTGTTCAACCAGTTTAGTACTGGTCATCAGGCAATCCTTATCGGCCTGCATTTCACTCCATGACGGCAGGCGCGTATAATGTTCATCCGGCTTAAATTCCGCCGCGGCATTTTTACCCAGCAGACGAAATGTCCCGGGTATACCGGCCAGTGATTCGCCAGCTGCTATATTTTTAATAATCTGCAGAATTGGGCTTTCGCCCTGTCCGAAAACCGCGACATCAGCCTTACACCCGACAATTACACTCTGACGCAGTTTATCCTGCCAGTAATCGTAATGCGCCACGCGGCGCAAACTCGCCTCGATGCCACCGATAATTATCGGTAATCCACGAAAAGCCCGTTTGGCCAGTTGACAGTAGACGGTCAGAGCATGCGAAGGGCGTTTGCCGGTTTCACCGTTAACAGAATAGACATCTGAAGTACGTTTACGCCGGGCCGCGGTAAAAATATTGACCATTGAATCCATATTGCCGGAAGAGACTAGGCAGGCCAGCCGCGGGCGTCCAAGTTTAAGCAGATCATCGGGAGAACTCCAGTCAGGTTGAGCCACAATACCGACTTTATAACCTTCAGCCAGGAGAATACGTCCAATCAGGGCAATACCGTAGGAAGGATGGTCAACATAGGCATCACCGGTAATAATCAGGATATCAAGTTCATCCCAGCCCAGTTTAACCATTTCATCGGTTGACATGGGCATGAATTCAGGAGAAAGTTCACTCATTTTTTACCTTGAAGTAAACCTGTCTTGGGAATTGAGTTAATCGAAGTAAATGAAGAATAGTAGAGATTTTTAAAGTCAAGCTTGGTTTTAACTATGCCGCTCTTACTCAAGTTATAAGTCAATGTGTAATCTAGTTTTGCACTGCTGCTGTAACCGGGAATATTGACAATAAACAGCATTGAATAAATGTCACCAGAAGAACTTTTATCCAATTTCCAGGTATCAGCGTTAAAACTACCACTGCCTTTACGTATCGCTACACATGGAAATGTATCATACCCCTGTTTAAGAGAATAGTCGTAGATGCTTAATGAACGGCCTTTGTCAAGCTTAACCACAACAACTGCATAGACCTTTGAATTATAGTTAGCAGGAAAAGCAAGTTTGTTCCAGTTGGCAACCGACATCATCCGTTTGCTCATCTGGGCACAGAGAATCTCACCCAAACGGAAACGCCGCACTGCGGCATTGGCCGATGCGGTAAAAAACAACAAAACAACTGCTATAAAAAAAATGTGTGTAAGTCTCTCTTTCATAACCAATATTATAGCACAAAACAGCCATCAAAACAACTCATAAGATAGGCATAAATATATTTTTATTATATTTTTTTCAAGAATCAACTTTTCTTTAATGGGAATCTGCTTATATTTTATATTTGATTGAAAATAACAGCCATGCTGGAATAATATTACAACGGTCAATTATCACCGGCATTCTTAAAATAAAAAACAGGAAAAAACTGGATAGAATGATAAATTCCCTTGATTAATGCTATAACATGCATATCTTATTATCAATCTAATGAGATAATTGCAAAATCTCCACGGCAGATTTGTGCAATCACCTCTAATATGAAAATTATAAACGGGAAACGACTATGAAATTTCAGACAATTAAACTTATCGCTGCCGGACTTTTAGCCGCAACTATTACCGGATGTTCCACAACTACACCGGAAGCAACTGCTCCGAAAACAACTGCCACGGAAGTAAAGATTCCAGTTAAAGGCTTGAAAGTTATCGAAAAAAACTTGAAGACTCTTCAGCCGATGCCCCATACCACCACCACCGGAGCCGGATGTTACGAACTCTTCTCATCACAGCGTGATGATATTAAACCTGACTGCAGTCTACTGTTTATCCGAGTAGAACCTGGAGAAGAGCTCATTAAACATTCAATGACCAGTGGCCTGATAATCTATGTTATCGCCGGCGGCGGTAATCTGACCGTTGACGGACATGCTTATATTATGTCAGCCGGTGAAATCATCTACGTTCCCGGTGGCAAATCGCGCCATGTATTAAACAACAGCAAAAAGACGCTTAAATTTTTAATGTATATCTCACCGGCATATAAAAAAGAAAGTATTACAGTTTTACAGGAACGGAAACCTGCGGTTTTAAGCGAACAGGAAATCAAAGCAAAACAAAACAAAGCAATTGCCAAAAAGGTTTTGGGCAAAAATGCTCAGAACATCGGCAAAGAAACCGTTGAAAACGTTCAGGAATTGACCCCTAAAGAAACTAAAATACCATCAACTCCACCAGATAGCACCCTGCAATAAATTAATATGATAACTGGAATAATACTTGGACTGGGAGCTGCGCTCTTCCAGTCCTTTTCATATTTAATGTCAAGGCATTTTATTCAACGCCACGGCTCACCGATCCATCTACTCATTGCCTCGCATATTATTATGGGCGGAATGGCTTTGATATTACTACCATTTGTCTATCAGGAGATAGTCAATACGCCAAGCGTTTACATCTCACAATTGATTCAATGTGCAGGATTTTTTCTTTTAGGTCAAGTATGTTTTTTCATGGCACTGAAAAATATCGAATCATCACGGCTGTCGCCGCTACTCGGCTTGAAGATTATTATTATTGCTCTGATAAGCTGGTGCTTTTACGGCGAGTCTTTTGTGGCAATTCAGTGGGTAGCTGTTATCATCTGTTTCATTGGCGCAATCATGACCAACTGGAGCGGCAGCACTATCCCGTTTATTTCAATCATCTGGATTATTGGTGCCTGTACATTTTACTCATTTTCTGATATCAACATCAAAGCTCTGGTTGATATTTTCGGGCAGGAGCAACTATTTAACAGTGCTTTACTCGCAGCTTCACTCAATTATATTATCTGCGGTATTGTCGCAATAGTGTTTTTTGTGCTAATTCCAAACCAACAACGCTGGAAAAATTTCAAACCAGCCATGCCATTCGCCCTCTGCTGGTTTGCCGGCATGCTGTTCCTCTTCGGTTGTTTCGGCAGCATCGGACCGGTATTCGGTAATATAATTCAATCATCACGCGGTATCATGTCAGTGATCATCGGATTTTTGATAGCCAAAGCCGGCCACCATCATCTGGAATCAACGACCGCCGGTCATCTCGTTATTAAACGCATTATCGCCGCCATCCTGATGTTACTAGCAGTAGCAATGTTTGCCTGGAAGTAAAATCCCCCCGGGAACTCTGAGCCCCAGCTCGGCTAAAAATATGAAAGGCGATGGCTACGTCGCGAAGCTGTTCGTCTCCAGCCGGTGATATCCTGCATTCAGGCTAACGCCTGTTCGCGGCTCCCACATTAGAGATCACTCGGTAACTAATTCTTTGATCTTCAATAATAGATCAAGCATTTTCATATAAGGTTGAGTTAGGTTTTTGAACCGAAATAAAAGGTTATAATGCATGCACAACTCAGCGAGTAGGTCTGCTTGGCTCCAGATATATCTCCATCGATCATCAACAGTACCATGATTCCCGCTGATGCTAACACAACACCAGCACCCCTTTGAGATGAGTAATAACATTATAAAAGCTTATATCCTGATATTTTAGATGACTGGTCATTTTCGCAACAAAATAACCAATAATAAGCCCGGCAAGAATCACAAAAAACTCCAAGTAAACAGAATTATCAAACAGACTATTTTTAAGTGCTAAAATAGCAGATAAGCCGAAGCCGATAATCAGCAAATAACGAATAACGCCACTCGGCAGGTAGAGTGGTTTAGGTTGGTCATTCGTAGAAAATTCTTTTACTGATATTTGCCTCAAGCAACAGAAACAAACAATGTTATCTTTATTAGTGGCTTTTTCCAGAATTTGGGCACCGCATTTGGGACATTCAACCCGAACTGTATCAAGCACCTCCGGTTCCATATCCTCAATCACTAAAATTTTCTCAGTGTGATGGCGTTTCTGCATAACCAATCCACCCTATTCGTATAATTCGCTAAATTCGTTGACAAAAAAATATTCATCAAGCGTAATTCAGAACTATCATCTGGTGACAGGTGAACTCATCAACCTTCAGCGTTAACAGACCGTTATCCAGTTGATATGGCAATGCCCTGCCCTGCGGCTCCAATGTCACTGACTTAATCTCACGATCCAGGTTCAATTTCACTTCAGTATTATGCAGCGGCAACAGTTCTTCGATCACCTCTATGGTCCGTGCCTTCTCTTCGGTATTGCCACCGGAAAGTTCCATCACGCCGCCACGATTGATGGTATTCGCGTAAAGCAAATGCAGAATATAACGCTGTTCTTCAGGCTGTTCATTCAATGTCAACCGTGCCGTTGACGGCAAATTTGATGTTACGGTAATATCATCATCCAATAACATTTTCAATGCTTTTTGACAATAGGCTTTATAAGCCACCGCGCCGAAGCCACGATAGGTTGAGAATATCGGATGGGCAAGATAGAGAATATTGCCGTTTAACACCCCGCAATCATATTCTGACGCTTCAGTTTTATATGGGGTATGCTGATGCGAACTGAAATGTCTGAATGTTCGGTTAAAATAGGGTTCATATATTTTACCCAGCGAACGCCCGGTAGTTACCTTGATACGATTGGCGCGCATATACATCACCATCGGTGAACTGGTAAATTCAGGTTGAAGTTCAGGAATCGGTAACACATAATCCGGAGAAAATTCACTCGCGCCTGAAAACTCAGCACCGATATCCCATAAAAAGCCGCTTTTATCAGCATTCAAACCGCTGTCGCCAGTCAATAAAAGCTTGCCGCCAGTTGCCAGATAACGATCTATTTTCGCTTTCAGTTCATCATAAATCTGTAAATCATCCGCCAAAACCAACAATTTATATGGAGCAAAATCCATCTCACAATCCAGCACGTCGAACAGGATATGGCTTTCCAACAGAATACGTCCGGCGCCGGTATCAGCGTTGCTTTCACGCGCCGTGCTCCGATTGACCGCAATACTCGACAACAGACCGACATCAGCGATAGACTTAACATTATCACACCAAGGCTCTTTCTCTTCCACTTCACGATAGGCTGCACCGATAATATTATAGGTACTCTCATCTAATTCACCACATGGATGTAACTGATCACCAACACTGCATTTCGCGCCCATCGCAATCATTGCTGCGCATTCGTAACGCAAGGCGTTCGGATGTTTGTAGCCACCGAACTCACCCCAGGTGGTGTGAAATTTACCAGTCATGCCGAGAAAATCAAAATCGAGTTGTGTACAATACTTAGCTGCCATCGGGAAATGATCATATCCCCAACCACCGGTCGGTAGTGATTCAAGCTCAAAATGATTAAAATATTTCAACCGGTCACGGCTTGCTGTAGAAAGATGACCGCTATTGTGAAAAATAGGCATATCAGAATCATAAAATTTAGCCGCCGCAGTTGTTGCAACGTAATACTTCTCCAGCGCAAGGTCAGCCATGATTAATCGATCTGTCTCTTTTGCTGCGTCAAGCCCCTGTTCTTCCATCGTCGCCAGACACCATTTGCAACAACATTGCCCCTGATGAATAATGTCGGTAAAAATACCGTCACAGTTCGGAAACAGTTTAGCCACCTCTTTAATCTGTTCAACCAGCAGATCAAGATAGGGCGAATTAAAACACATGGATTGAAAGCCGGGATCTGTAATATTACTGGTCCAGCCTCCATATCTACCGTCACAGCCCACTTCACGCCATTCAGGATGTTCATAAGCCGCCCAGTTATTGACACCGGCGGTCAGGTAAATCGGCACATTGACATCGATCTCTTTACAAGCATCAAACTGGGCGCGCAACAGGTCAAATGTCAACTCTGGATGTTTATTGCCAAAGCTTGTGTCATAATATGCCATGCCATGATGACAGGTGGCGAAACAGGTTACCGAATTAACATGTCCGGCTTTCAACGTCTGCTGCCATTTTTGTTTATCAAAAGCCTCGCCGATACCCGGGATATGGGGTGAAGTGTGAAAATCCAAATGAATCTGCCGATATCTTAACTGGTCTGACATATAAATACTCCCGTCTTTAAAATTATGAATTATGAATTATGAATTATGAATTATGTGCAAAATTAACCGATAAAATGGAATATACAAGAGCGCAAAGGTAAAAATTATATCTATACCTTACATTTCAATCCAATTCATTCCACTCTGGATTTGGCTCCGGTATTTTTGCGTGAACGCTTTCACGCCATTTGACTAATTCAGCATGCATTCTATCCGCTATTTCAGGATACTTACTGACTAAATTATTATGTTCACTGATGTCCTGTTCCAAATCATACAATTCCAGGCGGTTGTCCTCAAAAAACTCAATCAGCTTATAATTATCCATTCTTATGGAACAGCCCGGCGTGCCTCCCTGGTTGCCGTAATGCGGATAATGCCAGTAAATGGCATCTCTGTCAATTCTTTCCTGACCTTTCAGCAAGGGCAATATAGATTTGCCGTCCTGATGCTGTTCAGGCATTAAATCAATTCCAACCGCGTCCAGCAAGGTGGGATAGAAATCACAGCTTGTTACCGGAAAATGTGAAACACTGCCCGGTTTTATAACTTCAGGCCATTTTATAATCAAAGGTTCTCTGATTCCTCCTTCATACATCCATCCCTTGCCTTCGGAAAGAGGATAATTGCAGGTGGGAGAGCCTTCAGCAGTGCTCTCGCCGCCATTGTCAGAAGTGAAAACGATAATAGTGTTATCCAGCTCTCCTTTTCGCTCAATAGCTGTAATTAAACGTCCGATGTTTTCATCAAGTGATTCTATCATTGCCGCGTAAACTGGATCAGATTGGATGGTTCGACGGATAACTTTTTGCGTGCTTTTATGTTCACACGGAAAATATTCGCCTTCTTCCAAGGCATCTATTTTGTCTAATCCGAGAGTTATAGCTTTATTTGCATATTTCTTAATTTTTTCCCGTTTTGCCTGAATAGGAGTGTGTACGCTGTAATACCACATGTTCAGAAAAAAAGATGTTCCGTCACTCTGTTCGATTAATTGAATGGCTTCGTCTGTTAACCTGTCGGTAAGATATTCACCGTCTATGCCGTCGGGAAGCGTTTCCAGTCCCCATGGACTGAAGTATCCATTATGTGGACAGCCCCAGTGACAACCGCCGATATTAACATCAAACCCATGATTTTCAGGATAATATGGGCGTCCACCAAGATGCCATTTTCCCACATGCCAGGTTTTATAACCACTGTTTTTCAAACTCCTGGCAAGCGAAATTTCAGACTCCGGCAGATGATCAATATATGGAGCATCAATCAAAATACCTTTTGTATGAGCTCCAATCCAATCGGTAATTCCGACATTTGCCGGATATTTACCGGTTAAAATACTGGCGCGGGTCGGAGAGCAGACTGGACAGGTAGCATAGGCATTGGTAAAATGCATGCCTTCATTGAATAGTTTATCAATATTGGGGGTTTCGTAAAAAGTGCTGCCGTAACAACTTAAATCCCGCCACCCCATATCATCAATCAGAATGAGTACTATATTAGTTTTCTTGTTCACTGGTATATCCTTTAACCGACATTCGTCTGGCTTATTAATGTTATAAAACCCCTTCCTCACGCAAGCGTCTACCAATATTTCGCAGTACAACTACATCTTCTGTGTCAAGCGACCCATCAGGCAACGGCCCGGTATTCAGCAGCAAGTTGCATTTAGATGCCCTTGCCGTCATAAGTTTATCCCAGACCTGGTCTTCATTCAAATGATTTCCACGTTTTTTTTTCATATATCCCCAACTGCCGGGACACATGGTTGTACAGATCTCAATTACTTTACTCTGATTGATCTGTCCCCGTAGATTCGCCTCGGTATTACTATTGGGTAAACTGTGTTCCGGAGCAAAATAGTCTTCGGTGCCAGTCACCCCCTGTTTGTATGAAACCAATACCTGCGGTTGCAAACTGTGGATATGATCATAAAGCTCCTGACAATGAAACTTCGCCGCATCCCCGCTTAACGGCACTCCAACCCCGTCCAGCCAGATCGAAGCAACAGGTCCGTACTGAGTAAGCAACTCGGTAATCTGTTCTTTCATAAAATCAAGATACTGGCGAAGGTCATGATCTTCACCATAAGCATAGGTAGGTTCCGGCGGTTCATATTCCGGACGTGCCGAACCGCCCCATAAATCATTATTCGGAGCATGCGGATGCCGCCAGTCACGGCCATGTGAATAATAGAGACAAAGTCCAAGCTTATATTTTGCGCATGCTTCAGCTAATTCTGCAATTAAATCGCGTTTGCATGGGGAATTAAGGGAATTAAAATCTGTTTGGTTTGTCTTAAACAAACAGAATGAATCATGATGTCGGGTTGTAATATTGATATACCGCATGCCGCATTCTATAGCGAAACGAGCTATACTGTCAGCATCAAAATTAACCGCGGTGAATTCATCACTCAACTTTGCATATTCATTAACCGGGATTTTTTCAAGAAGCTGTACCCATTCCTGCCGACCTGGGATCGAATACAAGCCGTAATGTAAAAACAGACCATAACGTGCCTGTTTGAACCAGTCTATACTGGCTTGCCGTGGATTGGCAGCATAAACTGTTTCATAACCTTTTAAATAATTTGGTAAAGTCATAATTACCTTTTTGTTAATTTGGAGTTTTCACTTAAATTTGTAATACACAAGTGCATTCTTTTAGCTAGTTTACTGCGCCTATTTAAGCTCAACTGCGCAGCTCTTTAATAGCTTTTAGATCGCAAAACGGTATAAGCATACAATTATAGGCCTATGCGCCAAAAATACAAGCGCAAATTGAGTTCATTGAGAAGCTGTCACAGGTTCAGTCAACAACCATTCCAGCAGTCGTTTTTTAAACTCACTCTTTTTATGGTTGAACTCTGATTTTTCGGCAAGATTAAAAAGTTCCGAAGGGTCAGCATTAAGATCATAAAGTTCTTCCTTGTCTCCAACATAGTAGCAATACTTCCAGCCGTTTTCACGAATCATGGCACAACGACCATTTACCGTGTAATCGATAAACCAGAACATCCCTTCAGCGGCAAAACGCTTAGCGGCATAGGCTTTAAACTCAGCATGCGGCATTGGCGGCGGCGGATTTTCAGGTTGGCCAAGTTCCGCAAAAATGGTTTGCCGATGCTCGACAGTCCTGCTGTTCAGTAGCGGCAAAATTGACTGTCCTTGCACTTCGCGGGGTATTGGAACAGCTAAATAATCAAGAATAGATGGCATAATATCAATATTGCTGACTTGAGCATCAAGGCATTTGCCTTCAGTTTGCCCCGGCAGGTGAATCAGCAAAGGTATACGCAGCAATGATTCGTAAAATGCTTTTGTTTTCTCAACCAATCCGAAGTGCCCGGCAAAATCACCATGATCACTAGTGAAGACAATAATACTGTCATCATAAAGTCCCGCCTGCTTTAATTCAGCAAGAACATTACCAATAGCTTTATCAATAAAGGTGATTTGACCGTAATAAGCCGCAACTATTTTACGCCTGTCCTGTTCCGACATAGTGTCAAAACCAAGCACCTGGGACTGAACATAATGAGCGAATGGATGCGTGTTCCAGTCTACATCCATACCTGTCAATTCGACATCAGCAGCATTATACATCGAATAATAAGGTTCACAGACGATATTCGGCCAATGAGGATCAGGAAACGACAGATGCAGAAAAAAAGGCACTGCTGGTTTTTGACGGATAAAAGTAATAGCATCTTCAGCGATTCGACTAGTCATGCAACTCTGTTCAGTGAATGGTTCCGGCTGCTCAATCAAGCCACCCAGCATTATATTGCCTGCCACAGAACCAGCGTAGCCGGGACGTGTTTCATTGTGGCGGAATTCACTAACCGCACGGTCACTGTCAGTAATTGTGCCATGAGTTTTACCATGATGACTGTATTCTTCACGATAATCAAAATAGTCTTCAAACAGTTCATCCTGCAAAGCGTGATTTTTTCCCGCGAGCCCCAACTTGTAACCGGCATTCTTCAATAAAGGAATAAATGAAAACTGTTCACTGCCGATATAACAATCCATTGCGTTACTGACTGCACCATTGCGATGTGGGTACTGACCGGTAAAGAAACTTACCCGGCTGGGCACGCACAACGGTGAAACACAAAAACTATTTTCAAAAATAAAACTTTCTGTTGCAAGCTTGTCCAAATTGGGGGTTTTGACAAGCGAATGCCCCATATAACCCAGGCAGTCAAAACGATGCTGATCTGTTTTTATGACAATAATATTTTTCAGTTTTTGCATGATTTAATCAGATCTTCAATACTGGCTGTCGCCATACATTCATAGTTATCAGCTGCCCCGTAGTAAATTTTCACTTCACCATCATCCTCTAATATAGCCCCTGTAGGGAAAATTACATTAGGCACAAAACCAGTTTGTTCATAATCAGCTTCAGGACGCATAATGCAACCAGCTGATCTGCCAATCATTTTGCCGGGATTTTCAAGATCCAGCAGAACGGAGCCCATAGTGTAGTAATTCCCGGCACAATTGCCGCAAACCGCATGAATTATGACTAACCAGCCGGCATCGGTTTTGATGGGTGGCGTGCCCGCACCGATTTTAATGGAATCCCATAGACCGCTTCGCTTAGGAGTAACAACTTCGGTATCTCCCCAGTACTTCAGATCCGGTGAACGCGATATCCACATACTGCCACCGCCATTGACATCGGGTCGATGCAGTAACACATACATCCCGTCAATTTTTTCCGGGAATAAAACACCATTACGGTTCTGAACATGCAAAGGAAATGAAACATGTTCAACAATTTTAAAATCCGTTGTTTTCCCGAGTCCAACTCTACAGCCATGTTTACCTGCCGCCGCATAGGTGATGTAATATTTATCTTCAACAACATTGATGCGTGGATCATACCAGGAGTCAGCGGCATACTTCTGATATGTTTCCATATCTTCCGCGACAAACTTGACCGCTTCCGGGTCTGGAGTAAAGTCAACGCCATTACTACTGCGAGCTACCCAGGCATGTGATTTGCGTTTACTGTCTTCCGCCCGAACCATAAGGATATATTCATTGCCAATTTTCACCGCACCGCCATTATAAACCGCAAAGCAGTCGAATGGCATATCCTCAGGGTTCAGAATAGGATTCTGTTTATAACGTGTAATTATACTTTTCATATTATTTATTTTCCATTATTATTATTTGTTTCTGTACTACTTTTATTTTCATTAATTCCTTATTTTATATTACCCGCATCCGCAAATTTTATTAATGGCTATTATGCCATTGATAAATACAGGTCAATTACCTGGCAAAGTGGATATTGCATCCGAACTGAGTGCTGAGTTGTAAATTCTAACATCATCTAACTGCCCGTTGAGTGCTGTTCCAATTTCAATAATATTTTGATTCTCGTCCAACGTATGATGGCTCAAAAAGAAATCATAAGAATACATTGTTCCATCGACATACAACCGCATTTCTCCAGCTGCCGCATCATAGGTACCGGCAATATGATGCCATTCGTTAGCAGAAATAGACTCTGTTGCAGTTAAAGAATAAACCGTGGTGCCAATAGTTATCGAAAATCTTGGTTTTCCGCTACTCTCTGTAGCATATAAAGCATACGAACCACTCTTCGCGATTGCCGCTTGTTGAACACTTCGCGTATTTACTTTTGCCCAACAACTAAGGGTAATAGCCTTGGGAGAATTATGTACAGCATTCCCAGTATCAGCATAATCACCCGAACCGTCCAAAGTGAGTGAACGGTTTCCAACTTGTGCATCAAGACCATCGGATGCGGCATTACCAAGATATGCCCCATCCAGACCGGCAATAGTTGAATCTAAATTTGAAGAGCTATCCTCGAAATCATAGCGTGCCATAAGATTAGGACTGCTGAGATACAAAATTTCTTTTGCATCAAACGCACTGTCGTATATTCTGACATCATCAATATTTCCAGTAAAGTAGCAGTTACCATAGACATTCCGCCCAATAAACAGGTCAAGGGAATTCCCAGGATGAATCAGCGGGTTCGATGCAGTAATCGTCTGACTGGTTTTCAACTGTCCATTGACATATATTTTCATTACTTTTGATGCTGAATCATAAGTTCCGGCTAAGTGATACCATTTACCGGGAATTAAAGCATATTCTGAACTAAGGGTTTTATATCCGCCATCAGAAGTTTTGATCTCAAAAGTCGCGGCATTGGTACTTTTTGCGGTCATCAAACCATAAGCGGTACGGTCTACTACCCATCGCCATGTTGCACTGTCAGCTCTTTTCACAAATGCACTTACCGTAATGGCATTTCGCACCTGTAATTTTGTATTAAATGGCACTCCGACATATTGAGAATTTGTCCCGGAGAAAAGCATTGAGAACAGTCCCTGCTCTGCCGCTAAATCATAAATAGGATTACTATACATAGTTCCATCCAAATTATTCAGAGAAACATCATTGCTGTCGTTTTCAAATGTATATCTGGCAATCAAGCCTTTTTCCTCTGAACCGCGATGCGGAGTACTGCTGCTAATCGGTGAACCTGAGAAATCATAAAGCCAGCCTAAATCAATTCCGGTATCAAGGCATACATTGCCACTATATGCCGGTGCTGTCGTTTCATCGTTATCCCCAAGAGTAATCCCATTAAATGCCAATGTCCCATTACTGTACGCGGTATTATAATCACTGTTAATACTAACCGTACTGTCACTCTGCTTAAACCCATCATAAGTGTTTAAATATGCTAGATTATTATTCATGACAATAGATTTTGCCTGATCGTTAAAGACAAATCCCCTTCTGTTTGAATACGAAACATTGTTATAATAAAGATTGCCTTCAGCGAGTCTTGCGGATATTCCCATGACAGCATTGTTATATACCCTGCTGTAGGCAACGGTACAGTTTCTGTTTACCATTGCGCCAATCCCCGGACCGGCATTATTATAACTTGAACATCCATAAATTATACTATTTGATGCTCCCATTTCAAATCCCATCCCATTCCCGTCGTAATCACCCACCGGTCTGATAGTATTGTAAGCCTTACAGTTATAGGCAGAAATTCCGCTCGCCCAGCCGTAGACAAAAAACACTGGATAATTATTAGGAGAAAGTCCACCAAGATGCACATAAAGCCGATGATTATCTGCGTTATAGAAAAACTGTCCAGCAGTCAGTTCCCATGATTGGGTTCCAAGTGTAAGAAAACCATAATCAAGATTGGCGAATATTACATCTTCGACCATTAATTCAGAACTTGGAATCTCATAATAATAGGTATCAGTCGTTGTGCTTAAATGCCAATTATCCGGTGTACTATTAGCCTTAAGCTCCAAACTGCGCCCTTTCAGTAGAAAGCCCCAAGATGAACCTCCAACATTATTACTATCTGCTTCGCAATTTTCCAGTATTATATCCTGTGAGCGACCGCCTATTCTGAATCCATTCAATCTATTATGATAAGCAATGCAATTCCTGAATACAATATCATGCAATTTGTAGGTTCGTTGCTGCCAGGTATTTATCATGAAGCCATTCCCCTGATTATCCCTTGAATATACATTATCAATCATGATATGATGCGTTTCCGCTGACGGATTAACGGGGTCATAATCTATCTGCAGTCCAGTTTGTGCACTCTCTTTAATTGTAAGATTTAACAGCCGCACATGATGCCTTTCTCTTATGTATAAACCAGAGTAATTAGTGTTTTTAATTGAGCCAGCTTCAGTGCTGTAATCCCCGCGAATTGTAAAAAATCCTGCGGATTCGCTACCGCTTTGCTTGATAAAACAATAAGTGCTATATACATGATCGCCACATATATACAAGGTATCACCGCCCCCCATACTGCCCCAATTAATATTGGACCAGCCATTCCAGGCATCAGTATATGTAGTCCCATTACCTGCCCCGTAGCCTCCAGACAGCGGAGGTCGGACAAAATAATCTTCGGCAAATACTGCATTATAAGTTAACAATCCACACAATATCCAGATTATAGAAATCTTACTAAACATAATCATCTCCATTAGCCAATTATAAAAATGAGGCTTGTGTTGGTTAATAATTTTGCGTTGAACCACTGAAAACTATTTTCATGATCCATGAACGACATTCATCAGTCAAAATGACTGAAAAACCAGACTATTTTAATGTAATAGGAATTTGTATTTCCTAGTACGTTCGCTTTGCGGTTTTCAACAGGCGACATTCTGGCGCAACCCCCTAATCCCCATGGGGATTATTTGCCTATGCGCCTGGAAGTCGCAAGGTACTGTTTTTAGTTCCGGCGGAGCCAGTTATGTTCAACCTATTTCCGACCGTGGTAATTGATTATCAGGTCAATCACTTCGATATAAATATATTGCGTATAAATCCCGGAAAGTTTGGATAGTATTTCTTTTTTTTCCGCATCACCAGAGGCATTTCTCTAAACTGACAACCGATACCGATAACTCTAGTAACTTCGTTATTATCAATATTACGAGGTACTTTTGCGGTAATTGTTTTTCGATCATCAACCGTCAATGTAGCCTCCCCGGGAACCCCATTCTCTGGTGCACGATATGTAACCGAAATTTTCACCCATTTATTAAGCGGTATTTTATAATTGGTTAATAAATTCAATGGATTCTTTCCAAACATTCTTGACATTTGAAATAATAATTGCCCGCTCTTTTTAACGAGAAGACGAAATCCTGAATTATATGAGCCTTTGGTAAAAAGTGCCGCATAATTACCCCCAGTTATCTGGTCAGTCATTTTAACTTCAAGATTAAGCTTGAAAGCCCTGCTAAACTGTTCATTCAATGCATTTGACGGTGCGGCCCAGGCTGACGCAATCGCCCCGACATTCAGACCTTCCGCTGTAATCGCCGCTTTACCGGTTCCATTATCAATATGAATCGGAGTCGCGCATGTACCATTAAACCACAACGCTGCTTTCTGCTGCGGAGTAACTCCGGCAAAATCTATCGATAACAAACCGCTGTTTTTAGTCTCAAATTTGCTGGGTTTCTTACCGCCATAGACAAAACCATGAAGACTTGTACTGATTGAAGTATAACTGTTTTTTGAATCAGAATGAATAACTTTCAGCATAAACTGCATAGCTCTTTTAAAAACCATTTTATCATGCGACAATTCAAAAACTCCCACCAAATCCCCGTTTTTATTTTTTTCGAGAGCAATTTCTATATTATACCCCGGCTTCTCATAAGGAACCATGAAAAGTTTATGTTTGTCATATTTAAAATTTTTCGGCTCATCGGTTCGGAAACGCACTTTATTTACCGAAACAGGAATATAACCAGTTACTGTTTCATTACCCAAAAGATTACCTCTTTCGTCCATAAGTTCATATTTTAAAGACTCTTTTTTCGGCTGATTAAATGCCGGATTGTCAAAGTAAACAGCAGACTGTTTGACCGTAGCATCAAATTCCGGTGACAGGTAAGAATAATAAGCAAGATGCCAGACTGTCGCAATCATCCCACCGCATTTCATGTTCTTCGCATAACGTGAAAATTGACGAATATTTTTTTCACGGAACCAAGTGGCGGGCCAGACATCTTTAAACCCAAGCTGCTGAAAATAATCTACAGATGGGAATTCACCGGTGGATGATGGTTTGTAATGCCAGTCAGCAACAATTATTTTGTTTTTATTCTTGAGATAATTTACCATCAGAAACAGTTTATATCTCTTCGTCTGGAAACCATCTCCATTATACGCAGCACCCAATTTAAGTTTAAGTCGGGCATCCGGCTTATAACCATTAAACGTAATTCCTGAATCAGGTCCCGCAAGTTTTGCCGACAGTAATACATCACCCCAGATTATTGGAGTAACATTTTTCCTGATCAGGAATTCGGTACCCTGTTCAAGTGACATCGCAAATGCTTTTTCAGGAGTAACATTTAACGACTTGGCTAGAATTGCCATATCAGCGGCATGAAATTCATCAATCCCGAGCAGAAAATATTTTGCCGGTCGATTTTTCGGATAAAGTGCCAGCAAAAAATCAATTTGTGGCAAAATTGCCATTTCATAGGCATTGCGTTTGCCATCAGGTTTATATTTTAAATTCACAACCGTAGTGGCATGTTTTTGATTAATAAGCAACTCAGGATATTTCTTTAACATCGGTTTAACCAATGAAAAGGTTTTACCGACAAATTTCATGCCGAAAACCACCTCTATACCAAGCTTATTTGCATATTCAATAAGTCGCCTGTAATCAGCTTTATTGGCATTCCTAAGCTTTATTGTACCATCCGGTTGCATTGCAATGCTTGAACGCTTAGGATGCCCCATACTGAAAATAACCATATTGTAGCCCAGTCCGGCCAACTTATCTAGACGATTCAGATAAAATTGCATTGGTCTCTTTTTACTTATAAAAAGAGTCTGCTGATAAGCCCGGATTTTAAATGCCACTTTTTTACTCGCCAATGGCGTAGCCGCCTGGACTGAACTTGTTATGAAAATTACCCCAATGACCAACATGATCCAGACTGACAGTTTTCGATGAAAAAAAATCATGACTATTCCTTATTTTTTACGTTTGTTTACTTTTTTATTATTTATCTAAGCACAGTGACTATGCAACCTCTTTAAAATCAGGTTATTATGTGACAGGCACAACAATAAATTCATTATCCTGTCTCTAATATTATTCAATCGCCTGCTAAGGCCATATTTTGTTCCCTTTATAAGCATAGATTATATAATTATCCATGGGCGACTGTCGCAGCGGGGTGATTTTTTTTACATGGTTATCGGCAAAAAGCGTATTGCACCCCAACTGATGCCGGGAATCAAGATAAGAATTGGCATTTCCCCAACCAATATTATAGGTCAACTGAAACTTTAATGGATACCCGTCCGACAAAACGCCGGCTTTAGTAGGTTTTCGGCATCGACTAAGCTTCTTAGGGGAGCAATCCGTCCTGTAAGTGCCGTCGCTTTTTCTGTCACCAAGACGCCTGTTGTATGTATAATTACCCAGCTTTCCAGAACCGGCAAATGCATAGGTATCCGGCGTTGCCGGACAGGTGAAAAGCGGCGCCGCATCGGTAGTTGAGTCCCAGCTCGCGCCCTTGCCAATATAGGTCATTGCCCAGTATTCCCAACGTTGTGCCCAAGTCTGCCACGGCGTTATTCCCTGCTCACGAGCAGGGGGCATATAATCATCATAATCATCAGTATAAAACAGAAAAGCCAGCCCCATCTGCTTCATGTTGTTTTGACAGGTGGCTGTACGAGCTTTCTCCCGAGCCATATTCAACGCCGGCAACAACATACTGGCCAGAATGGCAATAATAGCGATTACAACGAGCAATTCAATGAGGGTAAAATCCTTCATTCCGACAGTTTTCGTGCGTATTAATTTCATGCTAAAACTTCCTTCTGTTTGTCTGGTTAATAATTTTACTGCGGTTATTTTTTTCATCTTCCTTCTCCTTCTGTTTCTCTGGTTAATAAATTTACTACGGTTACTTTGTTTATCTTCCTGTTCCTTTTTTTTAATTATTATTTACATTTATAATGGAACACTATTGCGCCACTGCTACCCAAACATATTATCCAAACAATCAACATGTAACGGTTACATACATTATAGAGCATTAAACTGCTTTTGTCAAGATAAAAGATGAATATTTTTCAAAAAAACTGCTTTTACACTTGACTTTTCTACATAAACATGTTATTACATAACAGTATGTAATATTTTCATACTTTATGATGATAATGTGTAATATAAGGAATGCAACATGAAAAAAGAGAGTGGAAACATAAAAAAAATTGCTGCAGCCGCAGGAGTATCAACCGCAACCGTATCCCGGGTATTCAGTCGTCATCCTTATGTACGGCCGGAATTGAGGAATAAAGTATTAGCTATTGCCAGGGAGTTCGGCTATGCGCCAAACAGTTTCAGACCGCGGGAAACCTATGCGTTAATTATGCGGGGCGGTGAATATCTGCAATTCAATGCCTACAATTCACCATTGATTTACGGCATATCATCCTATTTGTTTGAACATGAACTGTCAATTGAGATCATGCCAGCAGACAATCTCAAATATTTGCACCGTAATTCATTTAAATGCTTAATTGACCTTTCCGGCAATTACAGTGAGGTTGTTGAACAGATAAGGGAAATTGATTTACCTGTTTTACTGGTAAACAAAGAGGCTGAAGGTTTAGCATCAATCTGTTCAGATCACAAAAGCGGGGTGATTAAAGCTGTCAACCATCTCGTCGGCAAAGGGCATCACAAGATCGGTTTTCTGGAACTGAAGATTTCCGGCTGGGGATTAAGCGAACGTCATGACGGTTACTGTCAAGCCTTAGCCAAACATAAAATTGAGGTAGACGAAGCCCTTATCGAAAAATACTCCTCGGATCAATTACTTGATCCAGTGGCACGCCTGCTTTATGCCGGTGCCACTGCCATTATCTACAGCCAGGAGGTCAATTTAGTTAAATTTCATAATGCGCTCGAGATTCTCGGTAAAAAAATACCTGAAGATATTTCGATAATTACTTTTGAAGATGCTGAAACTTCGCCTTATTTAATTCCGGCTTACACAACAATTGACCAACAGTTGAAAAAAATCGGTCAAATGGTTGCTGAACGTGCCATAGCCCTGGCCAACGGTGACGATCAAGCTGAATTACAGCTAAGACTGCCAAATATTTTAATAGAACGCAACTCAGTAAAACCGTTATAACCCAAGCCACAACCAAAAATCTGGCAAAATGATTTTTTTAAGGCAAAAGCTAGAAGGCTGAATAATTAACAGCAGAATGATTTTTATAAATATTCTATTGTTGGAAAATAAAATGTAATATTTCATCTATCAGCAAGTTAACTTTGACAAAAAAGTAAAAAACAAGAAAATGGCGGTTAGCAGTACCAATATTTCCCTCTGTGAACCTCTGCGTAATAGCTTTCCCCAAGCACCAAGCACCACACTTTCAAGTTTTCAGCAATCTTTCCAGTAGCTGTGCGTGACGGGGTTGAACGGTTGAATTGCGGACTGCAATGGACAGTGCTTTACGACTGCCGACAAAAATCAGAAGTTGCCGAGCCCGGGTCATTGCGGTGTAAATCAGATTGCGTTGCAACATAATATAATGCTGGGTCAGGATGGGAATAATCACGGCGGGGAACTCACTCCCCTGAGATTTATGTACGGTAATCGCGTAGGCTAAAGTGAGCTGTTCGGCTTCGACAAATTCATATTCAACCGCATGCTGACCGAAATAGACCTGAAATTTATTACCGTGCGTATCAATCGCACCGATTCTGCCCATATCGCCATTAAAAACTTTCTTATCATAGTTATTGACCGTCTGCATCACTTTATCACCGCCGCGAAAAACTTTTTCACCTAACCTGAATTGCGGTTTGCCACCACCTGGGTTGAGGTTTTCCTGCAACATTTTGTTGAGATTAATCGTGCCGCAGACGCCGCGATTCATCGGAGTCAAAGTTTGAATATCCCGGATTGAATCAAGCTTAAAACGCTGTGGGATCCGTTCACACTGCATCCGCACAATCAGATCAAGGGCAAGTTCAGGGTCGTCCTGTTCAATCCAGTAAAAATCATTAAGCCGCCGTTGAGCTGCCGACTCCAAATTCGGCATTTGACCACGATTGACCTGATGCGCACTGGCAACAATACTGCTGCCCGCGCCTTGACGGAATATTTCTGAAAGATGAGTTACAGCAAATAGCCGGCTGTTGATAAAATCCCCCAGCACCCGCCCCGGTCCAAC
This sequence comes from Victivallaceae bacterium, assembly GCA_021647315.1. Classification (GTDB taxonomy): domain Bacteria; phylum Verrucomicrobiota; class Lentisphaeria; order Victivallales; family Victivallaceae; genus JAKIUY01. The sequence goes on along the minus strand of JAKIUY010000008.1, from coordinate 2,241 downwards.
CGATGGCAACTGATCAGCATCGCCAACCAACACCACCGTTGTCCCCGGCCTTACCGCCCGGAAGAGAAACAGTGCCAATGGCAAATCAAGCATCGATACCTCATCAACAATCAGCAGATCACATTTCAATGGACGATCGGCATTATAGACAAAACAATTTTTGGCCGGGTCCCATTTTAGCAGTCGATGAATAGTCGCAGCAGCCCGTCGTGAGGTTTCCGCAAGCCGTTTTGCCGCCCTGCCTGTCGGTGCCGCTAATGCTACTGTTAGTTTAGCGGCATCAGCCCGGCGAACAATTTCTCCGACCACCGTAGTTTTTCCAACCCCAGGTCCACCGGTAATAATTGAGAATGCATATTGCCCAACCTTTTCAACTGCTGACAGTTGCTGGGTTGACAGTTTTACTCCAGTCTGAGGTGGAATATTCATAATTGCCCCACCACGGTGACGTGGCACCGAAGCTAAGCGGTGCATTATTTTCGGCAACTCTACCTCAGCAGCAAACAGTATCGGTGGATAAATCATCCGTTTCCGAGAACTATGCGGATCACAGTCAACCACGATTTCATGCAGTTCTGAGGCCCTGACAATACCACGCTGTACAGCAGCGCCATCAACATCCAGCAGTTTTTCTGCATATTCAATAAATTCGGGTTCAGGGCAGCAACAGTGTCCAACCTGAGTAAGTTGATTAATCGCGTATCGAACACCGGCAACCAGACGCTCAAGAGAATTCTTCTCTATACCAAGTGCTCCGGCAACCTGATCCGCCATAATAAAACCGATACCCTTAACCTCATCCGCTAGTTGATAGGGATTTTTCTTGACCACGGCCGCTGACGCGTCACCATAAGTTTTATATATTTTCAAGCAATAAGCACTGCTGATTTTCAGTCCCTGGAGAAAAACAAAGATGGCTGAACGGCTTTTCTGTTCATCCCACGCAGCTCTGATTTTATCAATACTCTTCTTGCCGACACCCGGCACCTCTTTGAGCCGCGATGAATAGTTGTTCATAATATCCAGTGTTTTTTCACCGAACCGTTCAACAATACTCTTCGCAGTTTTCGGACCAACCCCGGGCAGAATACCCGAGGCCAGATAACGTTCAATACCTTCCGGTGTCGATGGCAGAGTAAATTGATATTCACTTATTTTCAGTTGCCGTCCGAAATCACTATGTTTCTCCCAATGCCCGACAACCTCGATATGTTCACCGCTATGCGCACCGGGGATCTTGCCGACCAAGGTATGCTCTACCCCACGGCCATCAACTATTTTGATGACGGAATAGCCGTTCTCTGTATTTTCATATACCACGCGACGAATTTCGCCACGCAAAGTCTGTTGTGTCAATCCAGTTGTCAAGGTCAGTGCTCCAGTTAATCATAAGATATAACCTAAATCTATCCTCTGTTTTCAATTTTCCAAATAGTGTAGCACAATAAACCGTATAAATAAAACTGCTGGGGTTGCAAAGTTAATCGATTGCAGTATATTAAGCCCCTTATAATCAAAGCAAATGGAGCTAGAACAGTTACAGATAAGAGAAAAGTAAATAAAGAGTTTAAAAAAATGGTCCCTTAATTGAAGAAGTCTAAACGAGGGACGGACGGGCATTCACAATATCCCACAGATGCAGATCTCAGTAAAATCTGCAAACCGGCACTTAAGCAAAGTGAAAGACAGTGATTATATTTTCCACCCACCATACCTGTATACTAAACTGCTATTCCCGAGTTTTTAATTTAAAATAATGAAAAAATAAATTACCCACTGACTCAACGGGTATATAATTTATAAAGCGGTCAGTTTTGACCGTCACCGATCCCCGCACTCAGTGTCAATGTGCTATTATCGGCAACAGAAACAGATGACACACACAAAGGATATATCATATAATGGATATTTATGTAGGAAACCTGCCTTACCAGGCAGATGACAAAAGTTTGCAGGAACTGTTCGGACAGTACGGAACCGTTAATTCAGCCCGTATTATCATGGATAAATTTTCCAGTCAATCAAAAGGTTTCGGCTTCGTAGAGATGCCGGACAACGACGAAGCAAACACTGCAATCGAAGCTACTAACGAACAGGAATTCATGGGCCGCAAACTGCGCGTCAATGAGTCTAAGCCTAAGCCGCGTAATAGCGGTGGTGGTGGTGGCGGTGGCGGTGGCGGTGGTGGTCGTGGTGGTTACGGTGGCGGGAATCGTGACGGGGGCAATCGTGACGGCGGCG
>JAKIUY010000210.1 GCA_021647315.1 Victivallaceae bacterium | reverse complement strand
ATAAATCGTGACAAAGATGTGATAATTTATGTCAATGATGAGATTGTTGGACAAGGCTCTGTCACTAAACTGGCTCAACAGGATTTGGGCAATAAATATTTCTCTATACCAGTATCTTCCAGGAACAGTGATCCGACATTCACAATGAGTATTGCTCATATAAAAGTCACCCGTGGTTTGGTCAGTTCATTGACTATCAAACAGGATGTCAAGAAATGGCAGACGTTAATAAATTAATAGGCGGTTGATTATCAGGGGGATATTGTCCTGTTGAGCGTGAATCTCGCGTACAAATACAATAGTGGCAGGTTCTCGCTTCGTGGACAATATAAAGGATTGGATAACCTATTCCTCAGAATGATTCAACAGTAGAATTGCGAAAAACCCGTCTGCAGTTCAAATTCAAACCTTATGGGGGTTGTGTTGTATAAAATTAACTCCAAATTAAAGAGATGATGATGCCCCTAACGACACTGACGCATAGCTTAATTGAATGGGGGTATACTTCAAGCAGCACTAATGAAAATCCATTTAATAATATAGAATTGGATATCGTAATAACGTTAGATGAATCAGGAAATATTGTTTGGTCTAACTATCAGACCACTTATCCAAGCCCGTCAATAACATTGATGCCAGGCGGTATTTCAGGCAGATATGTGAGAGTTTCAGACCCGGATATCCTTAGGTTAACAGAGGTACAAGTTATTGGATATTAATAAAATATAGTAAAAATATATCATATAAAAAATATATAAAGTAGAATCATAGAAAATAGGAAAACATTATGTCAAGATGGTTTGAAGAAAAAAAATGTCGTATTCATATAGACACCCATGTGCCGACCGAAATAACTGAATTGGGCGAAAATTTTGATGCGGGAAAAACAGCGGATGGTTTAGTTAATGCCGGATTTGAAATGGTGCAGGTGTTTGCCAAATGCCTGTTCGGCAACAGTTATTATTTTACTGATGTCGGAGTCAGGCATCCGGCATTGAAAACTGACATGTTACGTGAAATGAGTGAAGCTCTGGTTGCCCGTGGAGTTACGGTTACTGCTTACTACAGTCTGATCCCCGATGCCGTGCAGGCAAAACTTCATCCTGAATGGAAAATACATTATGATAAAAAACATGATCTAGGGTTTGCTCATGTTGATGATTGTGCCAGCATGTGTCTGCACAGTCCCTACATTGATACCATAGTTTTACCACAGGTCAGTGAAATCGCAAAAAATTATCCTGTTTCCGGAGTATTTTTTGATTTTGGCCGTTCCGCCTGCTATTGTGGCTGTCAGTGTTGTCAGAAAATATTCAAAGCTGAAACCGGTCTACCCCTGCCTGATAATGATGAAACTGATCCAAACTGGGGCACTTACATTCTCTGGAAACGTGAAGAACAAACCATATTTGAACAGAAAATGGATCGACTGTGCAAGTCACTTGATAAGGATTTTTCATTTGTCATTAACTACTCTTATACAATCCGCAATCCTGAACAGGGAACCAGACTAAATGATTTTATTACCATGGATGTTTCCGAAAGTCAGGAACCATGTGGATTGAACGTAAGTTTTAATGCAAAATATCTGGCGACGGTCAATGAAAGATATGAAATTATGACGACCAGAATGATTAAATGGTGGTCTTCATGGGGGTTGAAACCTTACAATACGTTACTTTACCAAAATGCGATAATTCAGACTCATGGCGGTGATTCCATTATGGGCGATCGCTGGGATTTGGATTGGAAAACGGATGATGCTATTTTAAAATATTTTGCGGATATGAATAAATTTGTCTCCGGTATCAGAACATTTATCGGCAATGCCGAGCCACAGGCAAAGGCAGCCATTATGAATTGCCGTGATTTTTTGCGCAACAAAAATAGTACACCAGCCAATGATATAACCTTGTTGTTAGCCGGTATGGAAGCAACCCATAAAATACTCATACAGAATCATCTGCCATGCCTGATTGTCGATGAAGATAACATTGCACGCTATCTGAATGACCTAGAGGTGTTGATTATTCCTGAACAGCAGATAGATGATCCACTGTTAATTGAGCAAATTCGAGTTTTTGTAGAAAACGGTGGCTTGTTGGTCGGTTCACTTGACGCCGGCTATAGCGAAGCTATGGCTGGACTGTTCGGCGTTAAGTGCGGTGATGAATTCAGTCGTGGTTTCATCAGTATTGCTACAGAGTTTATCGATGGAAAATATAAATTCCCGGAAATACCGCTTGATGCACGATTTAACCGGTTTAAACGCAGCGGTTGCAGAGAAATAGCTCAAACCTATAAATCTAAATACAGTACAAGTAGCAACTTTGGATTTGGACCGATTGACCGAAAAGAGATAATGCCCGGGATTACAGTAAAACAGCACGGAGCAGGACATGCCGTCTATATTGGCGCGGAAATTTTCGGCAATTATAGAAAAACCAACAATCCACAGATCAAACATTTTATTAAAATGCTGATTATGAAATATAAACCGGAAATGATCATCAGTCATGACGCGCCGGATAGCGTTGAATTGGCTATTTCCACCGCACCGGCTGTAACATTCCTGCATTGCTTCAATTATTCGCCGGAAAAAGAACTCGCTTTCGGGTGCAGTTATATTGATAATTCAGCTAAAATCAGTGAGTTTCAGGTGAAAATACCCTATACAGGAACAATAAAGAGAATTGAAGTATTCCCGGAAAACGCAGTGGTGCCTGAATACAAACAGGAAACCGGTAAAGTTATTCTGCAAATAAAAGACTTAAAAGTTTTCCGCTCTATTGCTATCTATGAGTAATGTAAGCGTCAAATAGAACCATCTATGAAATGAACCAATTATGATTATATTTTCCATTCTTATTAATCTCAAAACGAATGGAGTGATAACATGATTGGTAATTTATCGGATCGGCAGTTTATAGTC
>JAKIUY010000106.1 GCA_021647315.1 Victivallaceae bacterium | reverse complement strand
ACAAACTTAACGATGTATTTATCATTGTGGAGTCCTCCTTTTTTTGAGTTACCGTAATATACTTTACGGATAAGGTTGCTCCACTCTCTTTTTAATCTTTTTTAAAAATTGTTAGGACACATGTGCTGCAACATATTAATTTTATGCCAGGGTTCTTTGCCTTGGGCGATTGCGGCAATCATCTCATGAATATTAAAAATTACCGGGAGCCAAACGCGTTGACGTCCGCCCATATCTTTAAGCACTTCGAAAAATTTATTTGATTTAACCGTAAAGCCTAACTTGGTCACATCATCGTCAACTTCATTGCGGTTTGAATCAATTTTAATCAGATACTTAAGATAATCATATTGGGTGAAATCAAGTGCAGGTTTATAATAACACCTCATGCGCGGCCAGCCAATCGGATAATCTTTTGATCCAGCATTATGATCAACATTAACCGTCCATAACAAGCCATCTTTGCCGTCAAGCCCAGCTGCTTTAGTGATCGTTGTTTTACCTTCTGTTGTCTGATTTTTCCAGTGGGTAAATGAATCAGATAGATCTCTGACCTCGATATTACCCCGCGCTATTTCACGCGCCATTATTGACTGTTTGCTGGCTGTTTGGGCCGCTTGGGTATTAACCATTACTGAAGGTGCCTGGCCTTGACGTGTTGCCGGATATTTCAACAATGCAGTAATATATTGTGCCAATTGCCAGCGTCGGGCATTAAACTCTGCCGATGCCCACATGTTGGTTCGCAGATATTTTTCCTGCACATTAATATCGTCCCACAATTTTTGCAGTACCGCCTGGGCCTGAACCGCTAGTTTACGGCATTGTGGGTCAGTGGAAATTCCCCGTTCCCAGATGGTCTGTTGCAAGGTATAGATATAACGGTTATCATCAATACCTTCACGGAAGCACATCCAGTAGGTTGATGGAATAATTTCACCGTCATTGCCAATACGCTGCCCGCAACCCGAACGTCGAGAACGTAGATAATCAAATTGACCCGGTTTCATCACCCATGACCAGTGCCAAGGCACCAGCGTAGTGAACCCACTGCGCCAGAACCCGTAACCATAGGTCATTCTGCCACCTTTACTCATCGTTAACCGATCTTTAATTTCCCCTGCATTATGATTTGGATAACTCCAGTATTCATATTGGTTCTGGTTGACAATGTTGTCATAAGTCACTGAGTAGGGTTGTGAACACCAGGCATCAACAAAATCCTTATAAACTGCCGCGTCACCGGCAACCGGATCTTTAGTGATATAGGTTTTCATGCCAGCCTCTTTGACTGCCTGATAAACTTTTGCTCCGAACTCTTTACTACTTGCCGTCACTTCATCAATCGGGCAACAGTAAAACTCCGGCCAATTTTTCGCTTTGCTCGCTTTAACAAACTGCTTGAATGCCTGTTTAATCTGTTCATAGCATTCAGGTGGCGGCATTTTATTGAGCTTCCAATGAGAACTGACTTTGCCGCCCGGTGTAGTTTTCCGATAAAAGTTATGAATAACTCCGCTTGAAGTTACCGGAATTGGGCCCTTCAGACCCTGTTTCATCATCCGTTCCATTTCATCCGCATGGCGTAGAGAAATTTTATTATTTTTTGCATCCCAGTCCAGACGCATGGTGGGAATCATATTCAAGCCCATATCTCGCATTGCCCGATATTCATTATCCAGCATTTTGCGAGCTTCTTTGTCACTTTTACCACTGTACTGTACTCGATTCTTCATGTAGTAATAGACCGAGTAGTGTTTATTCGGATCTGAGAGCAGCTTAAAGTCCAGCACTCTGAATTTCACCGGAATAACGACAGCTTTACTATTATCATCTTTTAAGGTTACATTACCGCTATAGATGCCGGGAGCCGCGTTTTTCGGTACCTGTATTGTTAACCACCAGCGTTGACATTCCTGAGCCGGTGAAGAGTGAACCGTAACCGGTTCCAGCAGTTCCGGCAGCCGGCGATAGGTTGAATTGGAAGTATAACGGGGATAGGCAATATTCCAGTAGACAGCCAGTCGGGTGTCAATGGCGGAACGCTTAATCGTCCCATTAACTGATTTCAGCTCTGAAACCGTGACTTTGAAATTTTTCAGTGCCCGAATGGGGTAGATTGAAAAGGTTAATGGTTCAAATTCTCCCGGAGTAGCAAATGCGGTTAATTTACTGAACCTTTCATACGGTAGGGGATGGGTATTAGGATAAACCGGCTCCATAATGGGGCGTTTGAACAGCATATAGCCGCGCTGTTGTTCAGCAGCAGTCAGTTTTGGTGCCGAAACTTTTTCAATAAACGGGAGCTCTTTATAGTTTTTCGGCACTGTCGGCTGTTTTATTGCTTCGCCTGCCACTGCACTTGTAATAATTGAAAACCCGACTATTGACCATACGGCTAATTTATTAAAACTGTTCATGATAATCTCCATATTTTTATTTTTTCAGCTTAACCAAAGCCAGATCTTTAACTTTAACCTGTAATTTAGTTTGATCCAGATAGTTTTTTTCACTTATAACTAACTGCATAATGTTTAATGAGGCAAACTTCTCGGGGACACTATTCCCCTTGACAAGAATTTCGTTAACTGGAATCGTCATCAATTTCCATTTATTGGTCTCTTTGCCAAGGTCAAAACCCAGCTCAGCTTTTGCTTTTGCATAACTGCTGAAAGTAACGCTCATCATTGTTCCGAGTGGCTTTTGTCGATTGGAACTGACCTTCGCATAAAAAATAAGATAATTAAAGTCGTTAAGATCAACTGTTCCCTTTTTAAAAACGTAATATGCCCTTGGCCAGGCTTTGGGATATTTCCCGTCGTAGGCACCTTTTTTATGATCAATATTAAAATCAAGTTCCAACACCGGCTTACCATTCGGATCAACAGTGTGCTTGATAATGATTTCCGGATCTTTGGATTTGCGCCAGTTTTTATAATTATCGCTGCCTAAATCATATTTTTTCACAATATTGCCTGCAGATAAATCAAGGGTCACCGGCTTGCCATGGACATCCTGCAACGCTTTAACCACGTCGGCTTCAGATTTAAGATATTTTACCAATGGCAAATTTGATTTTCTGATATCCTGAGCAATGAAACCAACCAGCATTGCCGCCCCTTTGAAAGAGAAATGCTCCAGATCATTTTTCCCTTTGGGATAGGCCGGATATTTACCGGCTGGAAGTTTTAAGTAATAGGTTACCAGCTCACTGTATTTTTTTTGTTTCAACAGCTCAAGACTCTGTTTATGCAAATCAATTACCGGCATATTCAGCTCCTTGCCCACTTTGCGAACAGCATCAGGATAGGTAGTGGCAGTTTTTTTAATGCCAGCCGGCATTTTTTTCTGACGCTGAATGTGGGTTTCTTTATAACTGCCGTTTTTACTGAATCCCCAGCCTCTAACTGGCATTACCACTAAAATCGGTGTCACGCCAGCAGTTTTTGCCTCAGCAATATAACGTTTCAGGTTATCCTGAAAAGCACCATCCGGGTCACTGTAGCGCTTAGGCAACCTAGGATATTGATCATTATGCCCCCATTGAATAAACAGGTAATCGCCCGGTTTGATCTGTTTTAATACTTTTGCCCAACGCCCCTCGTCACGAAAACTTTTTGAACTTCTGCCGCCAACGGCACAGTTAATGACCAGAACATCATTATCAAATATCCGTGGTAAAAGTTGTCCCCAGCCGGTCAGTGGATAACGAGCCGAAGAGTAACTGGCAACAATGGAATCGCCAATCAGAAAAACTCTGATTTTTTTATTTTCAGCACATAGGTTAAAGGTTAATGTTAAGATAAAAACAACAGCAATAATTTTTTTGATTTTCATAAGATTCCTTAAAATATATTATATTTTCTCAGGCGGGACGCCTATCTACTTTATCTGATGCGTTGCATTTTTTCTTTTTGAACTAACTTTTATAATCAAAACAAACAAGGAAAAATCGTCAACGAATTAAGGTAACTAAATTAAAACGAAAGTCAACCGTAAATAGTCAACCGTTAGCCATTAACCTCCTGAAAAAAGGTTTTCATCATAAAAATTAACTTTATCTTCCCAGTAACCGGCATTGCCGATATCATAAAAACCACCGGAATAACGAATCTGACAACGTAATAGCGCTTCGCGCAATTCAGCAATCAGTTCAGAGTGTTCAGGGTCATCGATCAAATTAGTCGTCTCGTATGGATCAGCATCGATATCATAGAGTTCACCTTTAAAATTATTTGATTGAACAAGTTTCCATTTGCTCTGACGCAACATACCCTGATGCAGATGATTCTCCTGGGTATGAAACTCATTAAAACCGAAGACCTGTTCCCGTACCGCATCAGTTGCTCCTGAAATAACCGGCAACAGGCTGACACCATGAATCCGTTCAGGCGGAGCAATACCGGCAATATCCATCACCGTCGGCAGGATGTCGGTGTTATCCGTCAATGAATTATTAACCGTCGCGGTACGGTAATCGGGGTGAGAAAGAATCAACGGCACCCGCATCAAGCAGTCATCCATACACCATGATTTACCGATAATACCATATGCGGAGCTGAAATCACCATGATCTGAAGTAAATATAATTACCGTATTATCATAGATATCATGTTCTTTCAATGCGGCAACAATTCTGCCCACCTGATCGTCAACCATAGTAATCAAGCCGTAAATCATCGCCATATAAATTTTCAATTCCGTTTCATTGGCATACTTACGATTCTGTTCAATCCAGCGAATAAATTCCGGCGGCTTGTTCTCCAATTCATTATCCGCCCGTGGAGCCAATTCCAGCTCATCCGGATTATACATTGACGCATAAGGTTCAGGTGGCGTAAATGGACTGTGCGGTGCAACATTGCCGACAAAACAGAGAAACGGTTCAGCTGAATTATTACCGATAAATTCAATAGCGCGGTCTGCGATAACCTTTTCAAAAAAGTGTTCATAAGGAATATTTGACGGCCCGATATTCCAATAACGTATCTCCGGCATTTTGATCTCGGAGCATTCAGGATAACGAATATCAATCTCATGTTCATTCAGGTATTTACGATAATCCAGCTGCCAGGCAAAACTCTCCTGCCAACCATCATCAAGAATCTTTTCATCATCCCTGCCGTAATGAGTTTTGCCGAAATATCCGGTTCGATAACCGGCTTCGATAAAATATTCGCCCATGATTTTTTCCGCCGCCGGCAACAGTTGTTCGTTACAGGTAACACCGGTAGCTGTCGGATAACGCCCGGTAAGCATTGACGACCGCGACGGCACGCAGACTCCGTTACAGGTATAGGCATTATCAAACCGCATACCGTTGGCAGCCAATTGGTCAATATTGGGCGTTTTAATCTGGCGATTCCCCATACAACCAAGAAAACTGGAAACATGTTCATCGGTATGAATAATTACAATATTTTTCTTCTTCATCTTTATTATACTCCGGAAAGGTGATTTCCACACATAACTGATTTTTACATTAGCCATAATCTAAAATAAGATCCCGCATAAATCAAACTTTTTCCTATTTTTTTTCAAAATAAGTATTACAAGGTATTGACTTTTGTGTGAAAATTCATTATACTGTATAATAGCAGTTAAGTTTTTTGTCTTATATTTTTTTAATTTAAACTAGGAGAGCTATTATGAACAACTCAACAACAAAACTAATCACGCCAAGAAAAAATAGAGTCCGACTACGCACTTTCACCCTCATCGAACTACTGGTAGTGATAGCTATTATCGCCATCCTCGCCAGCATGTTATTGCCGGCTTTGAACAAGGCTCGGGATACCGCAAAATCCATTTCATGCATGAATAATTTAAAAACAATTGGCTTAGCATCCATTATGTACTCCAACGATAATGAAGACTGGATTGTTGTGGCACGTACTGCAAATATCGGAGAAACTTATCATTCCAGAATTTGGTATGGGATTCTGTCAGGCTACGGCGGCGTACACCCCAAGTATGGGGTTGATTATTATGGCTATGAAGATGGACAAGCTGATACCAGAGGCACCTTTGCCTGTCCGGGCGAAGGGAGAAGATTTGGGAAAAGTTCTGAAAAATATTTTAACTTTACCCACTATGCACAGAACAATAGACTGTCCGGTTACAGTGGCGGTGGAGCAACTTATGGGAAACGGCGCAAAACCAGTGAACTGCAAACGCCAACTGAAGTTATTTATGCCGCTGACAGTAAAAAGTTTGATACTTTCTTGCTAGGTTATGTATCTTTCATGGGCTTTAGACATGGTGGTGGTGGACGGGATGTGGTTACAGCTGCTTCAATTGGCGATGCCACGGCGGCAGGAACAATGGGCAAGAGCAATATCGTCTATATGGACGGACACGTAAAAGGTAAGACCTACAGAGAACTCAGATCAGAAGGTAGTGGTGCCTCTTATTCATTACAGCATGGTTATATTCCAGCCCAGACAGGACGGCTTATTCCTTAATAAGGTTTATATTTTCTAAAACGCCCTCAGCAACGAAGGCGTTTTTTGTACAGGAAGTCAAGTTAGATGATATATGGCATCCTCTGGCTGCAGTAAAAAGACGCTTTTGCCAGAGCTGATTATGCCAATTATGCCTATGCCCAACACATTTAAAGCGGTGAAAAATCACCCCACTCCAAAAAACTTAATGCGTTGCCCTGCGTCATTTTGGAGTGCGAAATTATTTTTCGCTTTTGCGTATGACTAAATTACGCCCAGATTTGATTAAAATTTAAAATAAGTACTACAAGGTATTGACTTTTAGTCAATAATTCATTATACTGTATAATAGCTGTTAAGTTTTTTGTTTTATATTTTTTTAATTTAAACTAGGAGAGCTATCATGAACAACTCAACAACAAAACCAATCACGCCAAGAAAAAATAGAGTCCGACTACGCACTTTCACCCTCATCGAACTGCTGGTAGTGATAGCTATTATCGCCATCCTCGCCAGCATGTTACTACCGGCCTTGAACATGGCACGTGAGAAAGCACGGGCAATCAGCTGTAAAAGCAACTTAAAACAACTGGGCATGGCATTTTTAATGTATGCCGGTGACAATAGAGGCAACCTGCCACCTGCCAGAACCTATGGCACTGGTTCGTTCTACTGGAACCACTGGGGTTCAAATGGCTTTCTGGCACCATATCTACCCGATCTGGCAAGTAACCCTAATGGCTACATTGGCCGGGTATGGAATTACGTGAATTTAAAAAACAACCGCTGTGCCATCAGTTGTCCTTCATTTGCCCCGACAACCACAAGTACTTACACCTACGGCTATAATCTTGTTCTAGGGACCACCAGTACCTCGGCTAAGGCTATAATGCGCAAACTTTCCAAATTCAAAAAAATCACCAGAACCGCCCTTTCAGGCGACATTGAAGCATCATCAGGCTATATGGATAGCGATAAACCGGGCATAGATTACGCTGTCAGATACCGACATGGCTCCGAAAATCAAGCCAATATTATTTTTGCCGATGGCCATACTGAAACCAGGAAACGGGGTGAAATCCCTGATGAAGAAAATACCGGCTGGACCAATTCACGGAGAAATTTCTGGTTTTGGAATCCTATCGCTCCTGACATAATTTAGGCATCGGAACCTCCTACAGATTATGTGCTTCTCAGCATCGACAGGGGGGGGGGAAACAATTATTTATAGTTTAAAATCAACCGCAGTCTAAACAATCCATAAAAAGGAAAAGTACTATGAAAAATATATCCGCAAAGCAAATTATCACAGAAAAAAACACAACCCGACTACGCATTTTTACCCTCATCGAACTCCTGGTGGTGATAGCTATTATCGCCATCCTCGCCAGTATGTTATTGCCGGCTTTGAATATGGCGAGAGAGAAAGCCAAAGCGATCAGTTGTGCTAATCAACTAAAACAAATGGGAACGGGGTCAATTCTCTATTCAATGGACAGTGATGACTGGCTTCTCAGCGGTCGCCCGCTTCCTTCTCCATATACACCTTGGTATGAAGTAATTCGCAATACCATTACCGGTGGTGCCTGGCGCGATTTTGATGCAACCGCGCCTCAAACCCATGATGCCTATAAACTGTTCCGCTGTCCTAGCGAAAAAATTGATTTCGGTGCCGCTACTGGTGCCTGGACCGGTGGATTCAGGTATACTCATTACGGAATAAACAGCAGATTAACCGGTTGTTACGGTCCTAAGAGAAAAATATCCATGGTTGAAAAACCAACAATTGCGATTCAATACGGTGATATGAAACGTCGTGATACTTTCATAATGATCTATGGCGACTATGTCAAATTCCGCCATGGCGGCAGTGATGATCCTGGTGGCAGAGCTAATATTAATTATGCTGATGGTCATGTTGATAGTATCAAGAAAATCGAAGTCGGCGGCGGCAGTACCTATTTCAGAAAAGGTTATAAAGGCAATAATGACCCAATTGCTCCTTAATTATCCTTAAAAGAGTTGTGAAAAATAGACAAACACTGTTGGAGTGAAATACTGACTTCAGCTGTTCAGGAATATGTAAATTATTTTGTGCCTGGCTTATGTCAACTCAAAAAGCAGCGAAGCATCGCCGCACTCCAAAAATTTCCGCCACTAAGTGCTTCCTGATTTTCGAAGTGATTCGAAAGGTTTTTGAGTACCGTCTACTTAGACCCTACTCGAAAAGGTATTGTATTTATTTAAAAGTATTGTATAATACCTTAAACATGGTAATTTAAAAATTAATTGCGTAGATTAAACAAAACCTGTAGATGACAAATCACTATTTTATTTAAGGCACTAAAAGCAATGACTTCTGGCTCAATATTAAAAAAAGATCAAATTTACCATCAGCTCCGTGATGCTATTACCGCTGGTAAACTTGCTGCTGGAAGCAAACTGTCACGTGAAACTGATTTAGCAACAGAATTGGGGGTCAGTCGAATTACCCTACGTTCATCCCTCAACAGGCTCGAAAATGAAGGATTTATCAAACGTGTCCAGGGGCGCGGAACTTTTGTTGCATCACAGACAAAACAACCCACCACTAACGGCACAATTATGGTCATCCACGCTACTGACAGTGGGTTTGAAAGTTCCTGGCACTATATTGTCCCGGAAATCAGCCGTTTAGCCCACGACCACCAACTAAAGACCTTTGTCACTACAACAACCGCATTTGAGCTATTTGCTGATGATGACATCAAATCATTTATCACCAATAAAAATGTTGCCGGCATCATTGCCACTATCAATAATTTCAATGGTTATGAAACCATTCTTGAAAAATTACAGGCGACAGCGGTGCCGGTAATTCTTGCCCATGCAAAAGTCAAAGATCCTGCCATAACCGGTTTTGCCGGCATTGCTGTTGATGAAAAAGCTGGTTGGAAAGTTGCGATTGAACACTTAATTGAACGGGGTCACTCCAATATTGCGATTATCGGTAACGATGGACCGTCACCATTTCGCGATAATACCATAAAAGAGACAATTAAATTGTTAACCAACCGCGGTGCAAAGCCAAATCCCGATTTAATCCGCCAAGTTCATTTTGATAAAACAGCTATTAGTACTGCAGTAAAAGAGCTATTAAAAGTTTCACCTGCACCAACCGCATTTCTCTGTTATTCCGATTTTTATGCCATTTATGTCTATGATGTACTGGCAAAATTAAAGCTGCGGATACCGGAAGATATCGCCGTGATGGGAATATGCGGTTTCCCGGATGCCAAACTGCTTTCAGCGCCACTGTCAACGATTGATTACGACTATGCTGAATTTGCCAAAATGGCGGTTGAGATGGTGATTGAACCCAAAAAATGGTTTGATACCAAAACCGGCAAAGGCAAACTGCGCATGAAACCATTTGCACTGAAAGCCCGCAAAAGTACTGAGCAGTCCCTCACGGAATCATTGTTTGCGAAATGATTGACTGCAGAATGATTTTTTTACTTTATCCTATTTTATCCTGTTCATTCTGCCAAAATTTTGCCTGTTGTTTTCTGCTCATTTTTACTTTTTTCCATTTTTTTTCAAAAAAAAGGTACTACAAGGTCTTGACTTCTATGCAGAATATTGTTATAATACCTTACATAACCTATTATTTGCAAATAAAACTATGAGATGATAAAGCAATGACTCCTGGTTCAATATTAAAAAAAGATCAAGTTTATCAGCAACTGCGTGAATCCATTATCAGCGGTAAACTTGCTGCGAGCGACAAACTGCCACGTGAAACTGATCTTGCGACTGAACTTGAAGTCAGCCGAATTACCCTGCGTTCCTCCCTAAACCGCCTCGAGCAGGAAGGTTTTATTAAACGAGTCCAGGGACGTGGAACTTTTGTCTCACCACAGACTCATAAACCGACCTCAAACGGCACGATCATGGTCGTTCATGCAATTGATTCAGGCTTTGAAAGTTCCTGGCACTATATTGTCCCGGAAATCAGCCGTTTTGCTCAAGAACATCAATTGAAAACTTTTGTCACAACCAATACCGCATTTGAAATGTTTTCAAGCAGCGATATCAAAGCATTTGCCGACAAAAACAGGATCATCGGTATTATTGCCACTATGAACCATTTTATTGGGAATGAGTCCATTATCAGCAAACTCCAAGCAGCAGAAGTTCCTGTCGTTCTTGCCCATTCAGGAATGAACGATTCCGCTATAACCGGTTTTGCCAGCATTGCTGTCAATGAAAAAGCTGGCTGGAAAGCTGCGATTAAGCACTTGGTTCAATGCGGTCATACCAATATTGCAATTCTCGGCAATTCCGGGGCAACTGGATTTCGCGACAACGGCAAAGCAGAAACTCTGAAACAGCTGGCCGCCTGTGGAGCCAGTTCAAGTCCCGAGCTTATCACCCAGACTCATTTTGATAAATCAGCTATCAACAATGCAGTAAAAGCATTACTGAATGCATCTCCTAAACCAACAGCATTTCTCTGTTTTTCAGATTTTTATGCCGTATACGTCTATGAAGTTTTAGCCAAATTAAACCTGCGCATACCGGAAGATATTGCGATAATGGGAATATGTGGTTTCCCTGACGCAAAATTGCTTTCACCGCCACTGTCAACTATTGATTATGAATATTCACGTTTGGCTGAAATGGCGGTTAAAATGGTTATTGAGCCGAAACCATGGTTTGATCAGAAAACCGGCAAAGGCAAATTGCGGATGAAGCCATTTGCACTGAGAGCCCGGAAAAGCACTGAAAAACAAAGCAAGGAAGTGACTATCGATAGAGCTTATCCAATTCATCAAATTGAAAATGTCGCATTTGCTTAACTGCAATAGCAACTCGCAATTATAACGTTAACTAAAAAAGGAGATCGAATAAAATAACAATGCAGTTTTAAATTCTAGTAGTAAATAATAACGGCGATAATCGCCACTAAAATTGGAGAAAATATTATGAAAAATTATCAACAATTCAAAAGAGCTATGCTTAAGATAGGCAATTTCACCCTCATCGAGCTTCTGGTGGTGATAGCTATTATCGCCATCCTCGCCAGTATGTTATTACCGGCATTGAATGCGGCGAGAGATAAAGCACGGGCAATCTCATGTGCCTCTAATTTAAAACAGCTGGGTACGGTTTTCCTGATGTATGCCGATGACAACAATGGTAATCTCATGCCGGCAAATGATCCAGGTTTTGGCACTGGAACTAGATATTGGTACAATACTATTCCCGGAAAAAACTTCTTAATGTCCTATTTTGACAATCTGAAAAAAGAGTCAAGATTCGCCATTGGTTACATCGGTACTAATGGGTTTGTACGCGGTCGCAGTAAGATATCCTGTCCATCGGTAAGTATTATGGATGTCGGAACTAATAACGGTGATGTTAATGCTACCTATGGCTACAATTTTATGATTTGCGTTTATGCTAATGCTGCGGGAAAACGCAATACTTCAAAATATAAAAAGCCATCAAGATCAGTATGGGTTGGCGATATTCAGAGTAAAGCGGGCTATATGGATACAAGAATTTTCGACCCTACTAACCTCGCATATTATGGCGTGAAATTTCGCCACGGTAATAGTGCTAACTTCATGTTTGCTGACGGACATGTCGCCGCAAAAAAATTTGGAGAGGTTCCTAACCCAACCAGTGCCAGTGGTTATAGCAGATCCAGAGACCAAACAATATTCTGGAACCCTATTTACGGCGGCCCATATATTTACGAGTAAAATTTTAGTTACTTGACTACTCTATTTTTAAATTATTAACAGTAGGCAATAGCCCACAATACCGCATCTGAATTCAAACAGGCTAAAGGTGTTAAGTAAACTGGGTTAAATTCATAAATCTTAATCCGAAAGCAATTAAAAAACTTAAAATTGTATGTAAACAAAGGACGATTAAAATGAGAAATTATATTAAATGTTTTACAGCATGTGTGTGTGCCGTCACTATTTTTTCAGTAAGTTTTACCGCCCAAGGACTGCCACAACAGCCTCATCTACAACGTCAGGGAACAAATCTGGTCAGCAACCCGGATATTAACGGTTCAACAGGCTGGGTGCTTGGCGGCAGTACTGTTTATGACTCAACAGTATCCAAAGAAGTTGGAACCGGCTCGCTTAAATTAACCATACCTTATACGCAGACCAATTACAGCTATATAAATTCCGGTCTTATACCAGTAACTCCCGGCCTAGAATACACTTTATCCTACTCTATGCGTAGCGACAGCTGGCCATCGCCAATCCCTAACTTATATGTTGCATACTACGATGCCTCACAAAATTATATCAGAAATTCTTTCGGCTCACTGCAGGCAGTAACCACAGCTGATACCTGGCAGGAATGTACCTATCTTTTCCGTCCGGTTGCCGGAGAAGTTTATGTAAAAATAAAATCAACATTGATGGAATTTCCTATCGGTTACAGTGGCACTGTATGGCTGGACAGTTTTTATCTTGGTACCGGTATTGGCTTTGAACAGCCACCGACAGCCAAAAAACCATTTGACGGCTCTATGACCAGAGTCGATGCCCTGGGTAATGTCGAAATAAATAAAAACAGCGTCTGGACGCCATTCTTCCCTATTGGTATTTATGGTGACGGCAATCGTCCGGACTGGGCGGATTATTCAAGCCAGGGGTTTAATACCCAAATGTGGGTATCAGTCGATTCAGCGGTTCAAAAAGCTAAAGATGCCGGTATGATGAGTAATTTTGACCTTTCAGGTTACATTGTCCTGCCGAATGATGTGAGATATAATAATTTGACTCTGCTGGAATCAAGAATCAACGCGATCAAAAGTGCCGGCTTAATGGATAGCCTGCTGTTTTATTACTGTGACAACGAAAATGCCTATGACGAATGGGATGTGCCAATATCAGTAACAAATAAAGTGCGCGATTTGGACAGAGACGCGAATAACAATCTGATGCATCCCATCTATTTTCTTCAGGGCAATGAAGGGGTTGCCAGAAAATACAACACCTCATCTATCAGCATCAACGACATCGTCGGTGATTACGTGACTCATGACAATCCATCAACTTCCCCTGAAGAAAACCGTGGGGCATTTGGACTGATTACACTGGATAATATTGAAGGTCAGCAAGCTCCGGTTGTTATGGCGCAAATCAATATCGGAGTCGGCATGCGTTTCCGTGCCCGCCTGTTCACCGCCATTGCCAAAGGAGCCAAAGGCGTCGGCTTCTGGCGTGATACATATTACGCACCCGGTGCAACAGTCGATCCAACTCGCCCGCCAATTGAAGATCAACTATGGTGGAATGATCTCCCGGCAATCAACAGTGAAATAAACCAAATGCTACCGATTATCAGAATGCCGCACTGGACAACCTGGAGTTTAGCAAGTTCATCATCGTTAATTAATTTCGGCACCCGTGATTACGAAGGACGCGGTTATATCATCGTGACCAATGAGTCTGCTACCGCTATCACAACAACATTTACACTTACTAGCCTGCCATATACAGCCACCGCCGCCAGAAATTTCTTCACCGGCATAATTGCCGCAAATATCAGCAATTCACAGTTCACAGTCACAGTTCCAGCCTATGGTTCACTGGTACTGCAACTTGAAAATGAACTTGATGCAACAACTGTACTGAAACTGCCATTTGACGAAGCAGACGGCAGCACTACGGCAGACAGTTCATATTTCGCCAATGACGGCACCTTGGTGAATGATGCCGCACTTGGTGACGGCACGCTGTCACTGGACGGTACCGGGGACTATGTGAATTGCGGTGTTGACGCCAGTACAGAGATGGGAACTGACGACATGACGATTATTGCCAGAGTAAAATTATCATCCACGCAGGGAACTCATGTCGGTATTGTTACTAAAGGAGCAGGTGCCACAACTGATGAAGGTTATGCATTTCTCTATAATCCAAGTGCTAACGACCTGCGTCTTTATATAAGTAACGGCAGTGATACTCGTATATACCTTAACTCAAATTCCAATCTGGGTCTGAACGATAATCAATGGCATACGGTAGCAGTATCACTGACCCGCAATGGCGATGCAGTATTCTATGTCGACGGCGTTAATGCAGGTAGCGAAAGTGCCAGTTCTCTGGACGGAACAGACATCAGTAACTCAAGTCGTGACCTTTTAGTCGGCTCATGGATTAACAGCTGGCATTTAAACGGTAATGTCGATAATGTCAGGATATACAAAAAAGCCTTGACCGTACAGGAAATCACCGATCTATCTGAAGCTACACTCTACCTGACCATGAATAAAAGTAATAATATCGCTCCGGATGACTCAATTTATGGCAATGATGGAATAGCCGCAGGTGATGCCTCAATGGCTTTCAGCATGTTGAATCTTGACGGTACCGGTGATCGCCTCAACTGCGGGGCGGATGCAAGCTTGGAAATGGGCACCGGCGATATGACAATTGTAGCACGGATAAAATTGGTGGCAACCCAGAACACCTATGTCGGCATTGTTACCAAAGGGGCAGGTTCAGGAACTGATGGCGGTTATGCGCTTATCTATTATTCTACTACCGGAACCCTGATTTTTCCGGTCAGTGATGGCAATGGCACTCGCCCATGGTTGACGTCAAACTCAAACCTTGATCTGAACGATAATCAATGGCATACAGTAGCAGTATCACTGACCCGCAGCGGCAATGCAGTATTCTATGTTGACGGCGTTAATGTCGGCAGTACAAGTGCAACAACTATAAACGGCACAAACATCAGCAACTCAAGTCGAGATTTATTGATCGGTTCATGGATTAATAACTGGCACTTAAACGGTAGCATTGATAATGCAAGAATATACAAAAGAGCTTTAACTGCACAGGAAATTGCAGAGCTATAAGATAAAGTTGATAAAGTTGAAATATTTAACAAACATTGCTTCTGTCATGTCATCATAGATGATTAACATGACAGAAGCTGTTGTTATTTGTGGAAAATAATATTTTTGAAACTATATTAGAATAAATTATTCTGAAAAAGGAACAGCATGGCTAATTTTTTGATACTAATGTCTGATGAACATAACCCGTTCTATTCAGTACCATACGGACATGAGACAGTTCAAACTCCAAATATGCAGGCTCTGGCTGAACGTGGAGTCGTTTTTGAAAATGCCTACTGCCCGTCACCTTTGTGTCTGCCCAGCCGTTCAGCATTTATTTCAGGTCAACGCGTTCATAAACTTCAAACCTATAGTAACTGTAATTTTTTAGTTGACCCGACACCGCGCTCCTTTGGTGCTGCTCTGGCGCAGCAGGGCGTGCATTCGGCTTATATCGGCAAAACAGATGTTTACGCGCCCGGCAATCAGCTCGGATTCACTGAAATGATACGTCCCGGCGACCGAATTCCGCCAGGGGATAGAAATCATCGCCGCAATCCGATGACAATTCGTCATGGTGCAGCAGCACGAGCCGATGGGTATGGAGCCCGGGATGGCGCAGCTGTAGGTGATGTGCAGTGTGTAGATGCTGCGGTGAAATGGCTCAGGGAAACTGCACCTGACTTGACCTCGTCCTGGGTGCTGGTGGTTAATGTTGTCAACCCGCATTTCCCCCACATCGCTTCACCGGAATTCTGGGAGCTCTATTCCGATGCCAATGATCTGCCGCAATATGATATTGAATGCGAAACGGCTCAACATCCGTACGCCGAAATGATCAGAAAGCATTTTGAGACCGAACAGTTCACGCCGGAACAGGCACGTGGGCTCCGACGTGGCTATCTGGCCTGCATCTCTTTTGTCGACCAACAACTCGGCCGACTGGTGACTTCATTGAATAACACCGAAGCGAGTGATAAAACCAATATCGTCTACACCTCCGACCATGGTGATATGCTGGGTAAGTTCGGCATGTGGTGGAAATGCAGTTTGTATGACGATGCAGCCCGAATTCCGATGATTGCTGCTGGCCCGGATTTTGCATCAGGTGAACGCATTACAACTCCAGTTGATCTGCACGATTTACAGGCCTCACTATTTACCGCCACCAATACCACGCAACCTGCCGGCTGGCTGGGTAAACCGTTACAAAACATCCCGCTGAATGACGCAACCAGAGTGGTTTTTTCTGAATATCATGGTCATGGAGCACCAGGCAGTTCCTATATGGTCAGAAAAGGTCAATGGAAGTATATTTGGTATACAGACGCGCCACCTCAACTATTCAATCTCCAAAATGATCCTGACGAGTTGATCAATCTCAGCACTGCAGAGCCGGACATGCTTGCCGAACTGGACGGTGAACTCAGAAACATTTGTTCGCCGGAGATAGAACACGAACGGGCAGAACAATTTATTGAAACTCAATTGAAAATGTAACAAAGGTAGTGTCAAAAGCGGCATGAAAAAAGATGAAAGTTTTTCTGGTGTCTTTTAAATGATGTTGAGTATCATTTCGCAGTCATAATTCAAGCGGAAAATCAGCATAAACCGCTCGCAGGCTCGC
>JAKIUY010000105.1 GCA_021647315.1 Victivallaceae bacterium | reverse complement strand
TAGCGAGCCTGCGAGCGGTTTATGCTGATTTTCCGCTTGAATTATGACTGCGAAATGATACTCAACATCATTTAAAAGACACCAGAAAAACTTTCATCTTTTTTCATGCCGCTTTTGACACTACCCTGTCTCTGATTGTCATACAACGCTGTACCTGCTGTCACCGTGATACTGGGAACGCTATAAATTAACTGTTGTTTATTAATAGAAGCTTAAATAAATATTAAGATTTATTAATTTTTGCTGTTGTCGTCACGTCGTTTTTTTTGAAATATTAAAATATTTTAATGCTTCTCTAAGAAAACTTTAATAATTTTATCCTATTTTATATAGCAGATATTTATCGATTGCTTAAAAAAAGGAGCAAATATGAAACTGTCAATAGTAATTCCAGCTTATAATGAAGCAATAAGAATATTAGATACATTAGTAGAGATAAAGTGTTATTTGGAATGCCAGCAGGATTACTGTTCTGATTATGAAATAATTGTTGTCTCTGATGGCTCAACCGATGATACCGACCAGGTGGTACTCGATTTAACCAAAGATTTTAGCGGCTTGAAATTAATAACTTATCCGGATAATCGTGGCAAAGGCTTTGCTGTAAAGACCGGTATTCAAGCCAGTGACAGTGATCTTGTATTGTTTGCTGACGCGGACGGGGCAACCCCGATTAAGGAACTGAATAAGTTGCTTGAACCAATTCTGACGGATCGGGCGGATATGGTTATTGCATCACGAAGAGTGATTGGTGCCAATATTATTAAAGAACAGCCGATCTTGCGTATTTTTGTCGGTAAAGTTTTTTCTTTCATTAATATTATAATGCTTAATATGCCCTATATTGATACCCAATGTGGCTTTAAACTTTTTAAAGGCGAGCTTGCCAGAAAACTGTTTAATGATAAAATTTCTGACGGGTTTGCGTTTGATGTTGAAATTCTCTTTTATGCTACTAGAGCGAAATATCGGATTAAAGAACAGGGTGTAACTTGGAATGACAGTAGTGATTCCAAGGTGTCACCATTCAAGGATGGCATGAAAATGTTGGGTTGCGTGCTGCGCCTGGTTTGGCATGAACGAATTATTTCACCAATATATAGATTTTTTGTGAAAAAATCTTATCGCTGGGAAGGTATATAATACACAAGTGCATTCTTTTAGCTAGTTTACTGCGCCTATTTAAGCTCAACTGCGCAGCTCTTTAATAGCTTTTAGATCGCAAAACGGTATAAGTTATGAAAAAAAATAGAATTGTTTATCTTATAGGTCTTGCTTTATTGATGTTGTCGCTGCTCTCGATCTCATTTTTACCGATAATGGATCCCAGCGAAGCTCGTTATTCCCAGGTAAGTAAAGATATGGTGTCAAGTGGTGATTATATCACGCCGCAGATCTGGATAAATGGTGAACTTGTCCCGTTCTGGGGTAAACCACCGCTGTTTTTCTGGCTGGACGCAACTTCAATCAAATATTTTGGAGCCAATGCATTCGCCGCCAGGCTGCCAAGTGCGTTATGTGGTTTTTTGCTGGTACTGTTAAGTTACTTCATATTAAAGCGTTATCGAGACAAAGAGACCGCTTTTGCCGCAGCAGTAATAATGTTTTCCTGCGGAGGTTTTTTCTTTGTCGCTGGGGTTGTGCTGCTTGATATGTGCCTGATCATGTTCACTGCCGGGGCTTGGCTCTGTTATTACGCATTTCTACAGGAACGCGACCGGAAACTTCGGAACTATTTCAGTTTAGCGGTATTTGTCCTGCTTGCTTTGGGCTTTTTGACCAAGGGTCCCGTTGCGCTGGCGATGTTCGGAATTCCAGTATTTTGCTGGACGTTGATGAATAAACGTTGGCAAACGCTAAAACATCATGCCTGGGTTATGGGTATAATACTGTTTCTGGTAATAACTGTTCCCTGGTTTTGGGTTGCGGAAGTGAAAACGCCGGGCTTCCTATACTATTTTTTCATCAATGAAAATCTACTGCGTTTTATTAAGCATGACTATGGCGATTTATATGGTACCGGGCATCGTTTCCCCTATGGAACAGCTATCGGTTTTATCCTGCTGTCGACAATGCCCTGGTCGCTGATCCTTTTAGGTGTTGTGATTGCAGCATTCAAAAGAAGCGGAGCGAGTTTCAAGTCGCTGATGTGCAGTAAAGCGAGGTTGCTGCAACTGCTGAAACTGCCTGCTGAAGCTGGCGATAAATATGATTTTTTTATTGTCGGATTGTTATCAATTACCCTGTTCTGGTGTTTTGCACGCCAACTGTTACTCTACTATCTGTTGCCGGCAGTTCCAGCATTTGCAATCTATTGCGCAATCCTTTTAAAACATCATCGTACTACTTTAAAACAAATTGTGACAATCGCAGCGATAACTGTTATTATCTATGTTATCGCCTTGGGATGCCTGTCATTTACCCTAGGTAGACAAAAATCAACCAAAGGGGTGCTTGCTCAAGTGGCAAGTTCAGCTTCTGATAAAAGGCATAAAAGAAAAATTGTTTTTGTGCGCAGAGTTCCTTATTCTGCCTATTTTTATGGAGATGCTAAAATAGTTCCGCATCCGAAGGAAACTGTAAATGATTCTATTAGGCGCGGCTTTGACACTAAAGAAAATATTTATATAACCAAAGAGAAATATTTAAAACGTATCGATCCAAGTTTAAAAGAACAACTAACTGTTACTAAATACTCGGGTACATGGTATATTTTAGCACCACTGGAGATTTAATTTTGTATTGTGTTACAATATCATGTATATTGTCTTTTACCTATTCAAAGGAATATTACCATGCGGTTATTAGTTGTTGAAGATGAAAAGAAAATTGCCGGATTTATTTTAAAAGGTCTAAAAGAAGAAGGCTATGCGGTTGACCATGCTGAAAATGGTCATGATGCGCTATCAATGGCGGCTGTATATGCTTATGATTTAATTATCACGGATATTATCATGCCCGGCATTGATGGTTTTGAATTAGTCAGACAACTGCGGGAAATGTCGTTCCAAGCACCAATTATGATGTTAAGTGCCAAAGATCAGATAGATGATAAAATTATCGGACTTGATGCCGGCGCGGATGACTACCTGGCAAAACCATTTGCGTTTAATGAATTATTAGCCAGAATCAGGGCGTTGTTGCGGCGAAAATCTGATTATAAAGAAAAATTAACCGTTGCTGATTTGATTATGGAACCGGACAAGCATACGGTCACACGGGCTGGTAGGCATATTGAATTAACCCCGAAGGAATATGCTTTGCTGGAGTTTTTACTGCGCAATCAGAACCGGGTAGTTACTCGGACTTCAATTATCGAGCATGTCTGGGATATGCATTTTGACAGTGACACCAATTTGGTTGATGTCTTTATGAGTTATCTGCGTAAAAAAATTGAACCTAAAGCAGCAACGCGCTTAATTCATTCAGTGCGCGGGGTGGGGTATATTCTGAAAGAAGAAGTGTGAGATGAAATTTAGAACAAAAATTAATCTACTGGTTTTTACCGCTATATTTATATTGTCATTTGTCTTGCTCGTCTGGTTGTCGCTGTTTACGATAAATGAAGCTTTGACTCATGAACGGTTTTTGCTCCGACGCGTCGCAAAGCAGATAGAGCGTATCGCTACTGAACACGGTTATAGTAACAGGGCTGGCATTGAACAAGTGAACAAAGAGCTTGCTAATGGCATGAAATTTGTCAAAGACAGTAAAAATATTAACTATAAAGCTGTAGATTTTAACGGCAAGGTTATTGTTTCACATAACTATTCAGGTTCATATAATTTTTCAACTCCACCTACAGGGCGACGAAACTATATTTTTAATTGGTCATCCAATTGTGGACAGTACTGGGATTTTGAATTTTATTATTATGGAACTGAAATCAATATTGCCATCAAAGCAAGACGGCATTTGGAGCTACTTGAGACTTTATGGCCATTTTTTCTGGTTGCAATAATAATGTTGCTTACACTCTCATTCATCGCATCTCGCTTGATTACAGTCAAAATATTAAAAATTATGAATAAAATATCAACCGCCGCTGCCGCTGTGGCAAATGGCGATTTTTCATATCGCATCGCCGTCTCAAATACTAATGATGCGGTTGCGCAACTCGAACATGATCTTAATCAAACTTTTTCATCACTGGAAATATCGTTTAACCGAGTAACAGAATTTAGTTCAGAAGTTGCCCACGAACTGCGTACCCCTTTAACTGTTATTCTGGGAAATCTTGAAGTTGCCGTAAGGCGTCCACGTTCAAGCGAAGAGTATCAACATATTATTAGCGAAGCTATTGATGATATTAATCGCCTGCATCGGTTAGTTGATGATATGTTGCTACTGCTCAAACCCGCAACGGCCTACACTAAGGACTCTTTCATAACGCTTGATATGGCTGAAATATTGAACAAAGTCGTCGAACAACTCGCCTTTATCAGCGAATTAAAGGATATAACTCTTGATGCTTCAATTACCCCGCAACTTTATGTTATGGGGATCGAGTCGTTACTCCATCGTATCTGCTTCAATCTTATTCATAATGCGATAAAGTTTTCTGATAATAACAGTACCGTGGAAATTATGCTGGAAGCTCAGAATAACAATATCGTGTTAAAGATCATTGACCATGGTGCAGGCATTGCGCCTGAAGCTGTTGACAAAGTTTTTACCCGATTCTTCAAGGATAGTAACAGTACCGGTCATGGTCTTGGATTGCCTATGGCAAAACAGCTGGTTGAAGTTCACGGTGGAACTATAACTTTACAAAGTGAACTTGGTAAAGGCAGTAGCTTTATTGTTAAAATCAGTAGCAGCTAATACTAAAATGGCTAAAAAAACGAAACAAGAAAAAATAACATTTCTGGGTTTTGATATTATTGAAGATGTTAAACATTATTTTGATGCAGAGGATCCGCCTACTACATCAG
Organism: Victivallaceae bacterium; assembly: GCA_021647315.1. Classification (GTDB taxonomy): domain Bacteria; phylum Verrucomicrobiota; class Lentisphaeria; order Victivallales; family Victivallaceae; genus JAKIUY01. Next base: position 12,045 of record JAKIUY010000105.1, on the reverse strand, counting down.
AGCTGTTTAACTTAGCCTACGCTCACGCCGTTACAATTGAAGATTATCAAAAACTTAGAGCTGAACTTATCGCACACCCCGAAAAGTACAAAGATTTAATTCCACCTACTCGTGAAGTTCCTAAAACTCCAGAAGGGCGAATTGAAGCGTATATTGATGATATTGACTGGACTATTAAATGTATCAAAGATCCTCGACTTAATTCCATTATGGTATAGCTTATCCCTTTACCCGTTGACTAACTCCTGTTTACTAAAAACAAACCAGGAGTTATCTACAATGGCAGGACTTATCCAGAAAAAGACTAAAACGCCGATTATGATCAGTCAACCTACCGGCACCTTAAAAGCGAAATACTCGGCTATCGCTGTGCCGTGGCGGTTTTGGCAATGGAATGTAACTCCATGAGCTTGGTTTCATGCTTTTAGCCAGACCAATCAGGGCGATGGAGAAATATAAATTTTCAACTGCACTGCCAGTCATAACCCGTTTCCCTTGATTTTTTTTTATATTTAACATTATATTAATAACCAACAAGACAAAAGGTATAGAGGATGAGTTTCGCTTTTACAATAATGGTTACAGTTTTAATAATGTTGTTTATTGCGACATGTTGCTTCGTGCTGTTTTCCGTATTTTGCATATTCTGTCTACCCAAAAAACACCCCCTATACCGCTGGATGAACAAAAAATTCACTCCGTAATTTCGTGCCAAGCTTTTTCACCTATGCAACGTTTGTCTCTTACCTTCTCTCCTTTTTTTATAATCAGTGCTTACGGCTTAGCCTTATACCCATACATACGATATAAATATTCTTTTTTGCTTTTAATTAGACCCTATTCGAAAAGGTCTGGTTTATTTTAAAAAAACTTTTAATTGTAGCATAAAAATAATCATCACTCTTTTAACATTAATGGATTAAGAGGTATTATGTCTTTATTTATCAAAATAAGGAATGGGATTTTATTGCAAAAAAATCGAGAAAAACAGGCTTTGGAACTTGACCAACGGGCTCATAGAAGAAGGAGCGAACAGTTTTTGTGTCATGTTTAATTCTAAAAACTAAAATTAAAAGGCTCTCCCATTCTGCATCTTGCATGCTTTAACGGCATTATGCAACAGCATGGCGATGGTCATTGGTCCGACTCCACCCGGCACCGGAGTTATCAAGGCCGCTTTTTTGCTGACTTCATCAAATTTTACATCTCCAACCAGGCGATAGCCACGCTTGGCGCTCGGGTCATCAATCCGATTAATGCCGACATCAATCACAGTCGCGCCATCTTTAACCATATCAGCGGTAACAAATTCAGGTTTGCCAATAGCGGCAATCAAGATGTCTCCCTGGCGAGTATATGATGCAATATCCGGGGTACGTGAATGAACCACAGTAACCGTAGCATTGGCACCGGCGGCTTTCTGGACCAGCAGTGCCATCATCGGTTTACCGACAATATTTGAACGTCCGATAATTACCGCGTGTTTTCCACAAGGATCAACGCCACTGCGTTCGAGTAAGACCATTACGCCATGTGGAGTGCAGGGAAAGAAACCATCAGATTTGCCTATTAACATTTTTCCGACATTTTCGGCGTGAAAACAGTCAACGTCTTTATCGGGGCGAATGGCGGCAACGACCGTCTCTTCGTCAATTTGCGGTGGCGGTGGCGATTGGACCAGAATACCGTTAATTGCCGGATCGTTATTCAATTTTTCAATCAGCTCAAGCACTTCTGCCATTGATGCATCATCTGCCAGAACATGTTTTTCTGAATAAATGCCGAGCTCATGACATTTTTTTACTTTCATTTTCACATAAACTTGCGAGGCGGGGTTTTCACCGATCAACACCACTGCCAGACCAGGTTGCAGGCTATGGTTTCTTGCTAAATCAGCAACACTCATCGCAGTTTCATTGTTTATAGTTTCGGCAATCGCTTTGCCGTCGATAATATTGTTACTCATAGTCAGCTCCTGTTATATATTTTTACAATTATCTAATAATATTATACCGGCAAGCCAGATTAGCAAGTTTTCAACTATAGATTATAGATTATATCCTACATGCAAATTAATAGAATGTAATACTCTAATTTTGACGCGTTGTACTTAATTGCAGTTTGCCCCAGTATGACAGCGTTTCTAGAATGTCTTTCGTTGCGTGTGCCAGCCCACGTGACTTTGAACGTGTCTTACAGGAGCATCCGGCTTACTAAAAATTAGAGAGGTATTACCATAGAATCTTAATAATTAGGATGTGAGTTATGATATGTTTGCAATATGGTTTAATATAGATTTAGGTTATGCAGGAAAGCAGTAAATTATTTTCTAACAGAATATTAATACTAAAAAGTCATAAGGCTTGGCGATGCTGCCAGTTAGGAACAAAATGAAGCAAGAAAAAAAAATTATCGCTAAAAGGTTGTAGTACCCTAAATTTTCACCGATTAAGCTCAAAAGTAGAGACTAATGGTGAAACTTGGGCTAAAAAAAACAGGTGGTTTTGAGCAAATGCTTGCAATTGATGACCCAACCATCAACCGTATTAGACGCATATTTGAAAAAACAGGAAAAACCTTGCACCAAGAAGCATTGCTCATTAATATTTAGAACAAGAAGGAGCTGACTGGATATACTAAAAATTGGCGATTCGACTCCTCTCTCCGACTGTCTTTAATCCTAAGCGATATGATAGAAATTAGCAATTCAACTCTATTGCTAATTTTCATAACGCAGAACAGCTGTTCGCAGCCTAGTAAAAACTTCAAGTTATTTTTTCATGAGCCCTTATATTGATTGTTTTAAATTAGAATTGTGGTATATTATAGGTTTTATACGAGACATTTACAAAGTTTCTTGCGGCTGACAGGATTAAATTGGGCTATTATGGCGATAGCGCAAGGATGCAGCGGCCTATACAGTGAATCAGGTTGATTCTGGAATTTTGTAATCATCTCACGAGACAAGCCGATTACAAAAAGGATTTATTATGGCTGATTTTAATGAATTAGGCCTCTCAGCTCCATTGCTGAAGGGTATCGAGAAACTGGGATTCGAAACCCCGACGCCGGTGCAGGAAAAAGTTATTCCGCATCTACTTAACAGTGAACGCAGTCTAGTGGCATTAGCCCAGACCGGAACCGGGAAAACCGCGGCCTTCGGCTTGCCGTTACTGGAACTGCTGGACAAAGAACAGAAGAGAAAACCTCAAGCATTGGTACTGTGCCCAACCCGGGAACTTTGTATGCAGATTGCCGGTGACCTGAAAGACTTTGCGAAATATCTTGACAAAGTCAATATTCTCGCTGTTTACGGCGGCGCACCGATTGTCAACCAAATGCGCGAGTTAGAACGTGGGGTCAACATCATTATCGCCACTCCGGGACGAATGAATGATCTTCTGCGGCGCCACAAGGCTGACCTGTCAGAAGTTAAACGCGTCGTCCTGGATGAAGCGGACGAAATGCTTAATATGGGCTTTAAGGAAGAGCTTGATGCCATACTGGAAAATGTTCCGGCGACCGCAACCACTTTACTCTTTTCCGCAACCATGCCGAGAGCGGTAATCTCAATTGCCAAAAACTATATGCATAATCCGGAAGAGATCACGATTGGCAAGCGTAATGTCGGCGCGGAGAATGTCAGTCATGAATATTGTGTAGTTCAGGCTAGAGACCGCTATAAAGCATTGAAACGAATTGCCGATTTTTATCCCGATATGTATGGTTTGATCTTCTGCCGCACCCGAGTCGAAACTCAGGATGTGGCTAATAGACTGATGCAGGATGGTTATAATGCCGAAGCAATTCATGGTGATCTGTCACAGGCCCAGCGCGACCGGGTGATGGATAAATTCCGTTCCCGTAAACTGCACATGCTGGTTGCGACCGATGTCGCCGCCCGCGGGGTTGATGTCAGTGACCTGACCCATGTAATTAATTATCAGCTCCCGGATGATGGCGAAGTTTATACTCATCGCAGCGGTCGGACCGGCCGTGCCGGACGCAGTGGGATTGCAATTTCAATTATTCACATGAAAGAACAGTACCGTATTCGCCAGCTGGAGAAAAAAGTTAATAAGCCATTCACCCGTCGGATGATCCCGACTGGACGTGAAGTGTGCGAAGCCCAGCTGTTCAGCATGATTAACCGAGTCAAACAGGTTGAAGTAGACCACAAACTGATTGATGGCTACCTGCCGGCGATTTTCGAAACACTTGACGGCATGAGCCATGAGGATCTGGTCAAACATTTTGTGTCACTTGAGTTCAACCGTTTTCTTGATTATTATCGTGATGCGCCGGATCTGAATATTGTCGCTGATGATAAAAAGAAAGAGAAGTTCTCAAAAGATATGACCTGTATCTACATCAATGTCGGCAAAATTGACGATTTGACTGCCAAAGAGCTGATGCAGATGCTGAATGAAATTACTGAGAGCCAGATTAATATCGGTCTGATCGAAATCGGCAAAACATTCACCTTGGTGGATATTGATCCTAAGCAGGTTAAGAATGTATTGGCTAGATTAAATGATTCACTTTTCGTCGGAGATCGGGAAGTTGTAGCTCGCGTTGATCGTGAAAAGCCTAAATTCCGTCAAGGCGGATCAGGTGGGCGAGGTAATTTCCGTCCCGGTGGCAACAGAAAACGGCCAAATTTCAACCGTAACCGTAAACCCAATAAGTATCATCAATGAAAACTTTAAAATGTGAAAAATTATTGTTCGGCGGCTTCGGCATGGCACGGACTGAAGATCAAGGCGTTGTCTTTATCGACGGCCTGCTGCCCGGCGAAACTGGTGAAGTTGAACCTGCCGGTAAACGCGGTGGTATTCCATTCTTCAACACCGTGAAGGTAACTGAACCGTCAACCGAACGTCGTGAACCGCCCTGCCAATGGTTTGGCAAGTGTGGTGGTTGCAACTGGTTGCATATCAAATACCCGGCTCAGCTTAAAGCCAAACGGGCAATTTTTGATGATGCCATGACCCGGATCGGTAAGTTTGCTGAATATCCGGAACCCGAAATATTCAGCGGTGCGGAATTCGGCTATCGTTGTCGCGTTCAGTTCCACGTGGATTCAGAACAGGAAACGGTCGGCTTTTGTCGACGCCGCAGCCATGATATCATTGATATTGACTCATGTCCCCTGCTCAGTGATAAGCTGAATGGATTACTTGAACATAAATCGGTAATAAGTGCAATTGCGCAAAAAGGTCTATTCAAGGCGATTGATACCGGTAGCGAAGTTGTTTCGACACCGGCAATGCTGGATGTCTCTGTCGCGGAAGCCGAGGTTGAACTTGACGGGTACAAACTTCAGGTCAGTGGTAATAGTTTTTTCCAGAATAATATTGAACTGGTGACAAAACTTGCCGGCTGGTGTACCGATATTCTGTCAGGCAACCGCCTGCTTGATCTTTACGGTGGAACTGGGCTTTTTGCCATGTTTCATGCTAAAAATTTCCGCCAGGTGATAGTTATTGAACGCGATCAGAAAATGGTGAAAGCTGCCAATAAAGCATTTCAACACAATCTGATCAATGCCAAAGCAGTTGCTTCTACCGCTGAAAATTTTGCCGGAAAATATGAGGCTGGTCATTTTGATGTAGCGATTATTGATCCGCCGCGTCAGGGCGTACGCAAAGAGGCACTGGCCGCCATTGCCAAACTCGCTCCCCCGCAGTTGCTCTATATCTCCTGCAACCCAACAACGCAGGCCCGTGACTTGAGTATTTTAGTCAGAGAACATGGTTACAAAATGATCAAGACCGCGATTTTTGATCTTTACCCCAATACCGATCACCTGGAAACCGGTGTCCTGTTACAGAAATAAATAGTGACTGAACGAAAACCCATATACGTCACGTTGGAGTACAGATTTTAGTCTGCTTTTTGAACGCATCTATTGCAGACTAAAGTCTGTACTCCAACAAAAAATATTACTTACACAGCGTTTCGTTCGGCCACTAACAAGTTTTTTTTGAGAGCCCTTATATATGAATATAGATCGTAAATTCCAAACAATTCGTAAAAGTAAAGTCGGCACCGAGAAGATTCGGGTGCTGTTCATAAAAAAACATATTTGGAGTCGTTGTTGAGTAAAAAAGTTAAAGTAATATTTCATTAAGAGGCAATTTCAACCTGTCCCTTAATGAGGGATCTGCTGCCAGGCTGCTAATTTGTCACTGAATTTCATTGAGGCATGCGCCGGACTGGTTGATGGTAGCTGAATGAATGTCAGTGGCGGTAAGTTCATGGTCTTGCTATGCTTGATAAACAATTTACCTGCTGCCTGACCATTAAAACAGACTGTTTTGATGGCAGGATATTGCTGAAAAAACTCTTCAAAATTATTGATCTGTACAGCCCGGATTGCCGAATCCAGGCTGCCGTCACGTTGGCACGAAAAAGCACTGTCCCATAACGCAATACGATGTTCAAGTAGCTGTTGTAATCGATCTTCATATGGCAGTTCAGCCGAAAATCCGCATAGTTCACCCAATATCTTCCAGAATGTATTATACGGATGGGCATAATATTGCTGCTGACGCAATGATTCAACCCCCGGCATTGAACCCAGAATGATCACCTCTGAGTGTTGATCAACATTAGGTAAAAAAGAAGAGATCATCTAATAGCTTCCTTAAGTTTTCTATAACAAAAAATTACTATCACTCATAAGTACCATATTTGCAAACTATCGGCAAGAGAAAACATCAAGATTAATATTACAAATTTGTACCTTGCATCAAATGTCTTACACTTTTGTAATTCAAGTAATTGCATGATGAATTTATGAAACACAGCACTGGCAGTCTGCGACTTCCAAGATATGCTCGGCGAAAGCCGGGGGGAACTTTCCCCCAAATACCGCCTCGAAGAGGCGGAGTAAAATCCCGTTGGTCATGCGGAAAGACTTACACCAAAGGAATCTAGGCAGCTGATTTCCTGTGGAGATCAGGGTGTTTACATTACCCTCTACGAGTGTCACCGGGACATCGCCTGTTGCAAACCGCAAAGCAAACATACTTGGGCTCGCGTTGGACTTTTGCCCATACGAGCGTAGCGACAGATGAAATAATCACCTCTATTTCCCTTTTAAAAAAAAACTGGCATGCCACTTGCTTTATATATTTTTTATTTTATCAATAATTTTTAAATAGTGTTTGAACGGAAACTATCAATTAAGTTAATTTGAGCCGAAATGAAATAATTGGCGTTTTCGTTCAGGCATAAAATAGGAACTGATTAAAACTATGACTACTTGCAGCAGTAACCGAGTATGTGGATATAGAAGGCGAGCAATGCCTCTTTTTATCGGAATGATTACGACATTGTTAATGTTGGGTGCGACAAGGGTTAATGCGGATGATACGGTGACCGGTATGCAGGCAGTATCCTTGCCTGATATCGCCGGGCATGATGTCCTGTTTCTTTTTATCGGTGCTGTAATGGTCTTCAGCATGCATGCCGGTTTTGCATTTCTTGAACTGGGGACTGTTCGCAGAAAAAACCAGGTGAATGCACTCCAGAAAATTATTACCGACTGGGGTATCAGTACCGTGATCTATTTCTTTATCGGTTACCCCGTTGCCCGCGGTGTCAGCTTTATGGTTGGTGCCGATACCTTGTATGGTCAACATGGTTTACAACTTATTACCTTCTTTTTCTATCTGACCTTTGCCGCCTGCATTCCTGCTATTATCAGTGGTGGTATTGCCGAACGGGCAAAATTCTGGCCGATTATTTTGGCTAATGCCTTTCTGGTCGGGGCTATTTATCCGCTGTTTGAAAGCCTGATCTGGTGGCGTTACGCATTCAATGCCGCCGGTAATCCGATTGGGCTACAGAAACTTTTTGTCAATCTGTGCGGCGGGACTTTTACCGACTTTGCCGGTTCAGTTGTCGTTCACTCTTTTGGCGGCTGGCTGGCTCTGCCGGCAATTATTCTGCTTGGGCCTCGCCTGAAACGTTATACCAATGGCGCACCGCCAATTTCCAATATTCCGTTCCTGGTGCTTGGCAGCTGGATTCTATGTATCGGCTGGTTTGGGTTCAATGTGGTCAGTGCAGCGCAGTTTAACGGTGCATCCGGGCTGGTGGCGGTGAATAGTCTAATGGCAATGGTCGGAGGCCTGCTGGCTTCAGTATTGATCTCGAAAAATGATGCCGGATTTACTCACAATGGCGCCTTGGCCGGGCTGATTGCCGTCTGCGCCGGCAGTGCCGTAGTACACCCGATTGCCGCATTTGTTATCGGCGCAATTGGCGGGCTTATTTTTTACTTTATGTTTACCGTGGAGACTGAACGGTTCAAGATTGACGATGTGCTTGGCGTGTGGCCGCTACACGGTATTGTCGGTAGCTGGGGTGGGATTGCTGCCGGTATATTTGGTAGCGTTGAACTGTTCGGAGCCCGTGAGAATATCAATTTCTTCGCTCAGGTCGCAGGAACCTTTACTGCGATTATTGTCGCCCTCGTCGCTGGATTCATTATTTTCGGAGTAATAAAACTGGTCTTCGGTCTGCGGATGGAGCCGCATGATGAAATGATTGGTGCCGACCGGGCAATCCATAATATTGAAGCCTACCCGGAAGAGAGTATTTAATGAATTACGAATTATGAATTGTGATTTGAGATTTAAAGCTTATCACAGTATAATACCTAGATTGTTCAAGTGAGTTGCATAAAGGGCTTTGGGCGTTTAGTTTTCCGTTTCCTTAGTATAGCTGTAGCGACGGAGTTTAAAGCGGCACTTGTCCTCGGGTGCTTCCCGATTAGGTAATAATTAATCAGAGGTATTAATACCTCAATATAGTGAGATTTTTTTATGAAAAAAATAGAAGCGATTATTCAGCCAGATGTGCTGGGTAAAGTTAAAGAGGCATTGTACGACGCTGGCATTTATAAAATGACGGTTCACAAGGTGCGTGGCTGTGGACAGCAACGCGGTTATACCGAATCATATCGAGGCAAAGTGCTCAAGGTTAATCTGCTGGAAAAAATTAAACTTGAAATCGCGGTGAATGAAGAATTTGTTGATAGTTGTATAGACGCAATCATTGCAGGTGCCAGAACAGATACCATCGGTGATGGAAAAATATTTGTTACCGATCTGAACCGCTGTATCCGCATCCGCACCGGCGAAGAGGGCAATGAAGCCGTAGGATAATGAAACCGTTTGGCCGGTAGATGAATCATTTGGTAGTTTTTTACTAAATTCAGACATCCTTACTCAGTTGCGAGATTTGAGCTCAATGGGACGGTCAATAGCGGAAATGGCGAATGAGACCTTATTCGCGACCAGGAGGTCGGCTCCCACCTTAAAAATGTGCAAATCACCTCTATATTGGAAAGATTTGGTCTCATCGCTAATTCTTGCGGATCAGGACATCTGAAATTCCGGCACCAGTTGGCTAAGCATTTCCGGCAGTTTACCATGGGAAGGAAGTGCTGAGATTACTATTATACTCGTTTAGGTTGAATTTTAAACTTTTATTATGTACATTTGAGCTTAATTTGCCAGATAAACTAACTAAAAACTACCCATAATGGGTATAGTCAAAAATGCAAGTCTAAAATAATTTTACTGTGCTGTTTAAAACTCAACATTATTCGGGGTGCGCGGGAATGGAATTACGTCCCGGATATTATGCATGCCGGTACAGAATTGCACCATGCGTTCAAATCCGAGCCCGAATCCTGCGTGGGGGACTGAACCGAAACGGCGTAGGTCAAGATACCACCAATAACTTTCTGGTTCAATACCAGCCGCTTGCATTCGTTGTTCCAATAGTTCCAGACGATCTTCGCGCTGACTGCCACCGATTATTTCCCCGACTTCGGGGAGCAGAACATCCATGGCGGCAACAGTTTTGTTATCATCATTCAGGCGCATATAAAATGATTTGATCTCTTTGGGGTAGTCGGTAACGATGACCGGGCCGGAAAAATGCTGTTCTGTTAAATAACGTTCATGTTCAGACTGCATGTCAATGCCCCATTTTACGGGATAATCAAACATGGCACCGGAGGCTTCAAGAATTTCAATGGCTTCAGTATAGGTGATGCGTTGGAATGGTGCTGTTGCTAAAGTCGTCAGACGTTCAATCAGCCCTTTAGCGATGCGCTGATTGAAAAACTCCAGATCTTCACGACAGTGTTCCAGCACGTAACTGAACAGATATTTCAGATAATCTTCAGCTAGTTGCGCGTCATCGTCCAGATCAGCAAAAGCCATTTCGGGTTCAATCATCCAGAATTCAGCTAAATGGCGTCGGGTATTGGAATTTTCTGCCCTGAATGTCGGACCGAAAGTATAGATATTACCCAAGGCACAGGCATAGAGCTCGCCTTCCAACTGACCGCTGACGGTCAGATTAGCCTTGCGACCGAAAAAATCCTGTTTGTAATCAATCTTACCCTGTTTATCCCGTGGCAACCTGTTCTGATCCAGAGTTGTCACCTGAAACATTTCTCCCGCGCCCTCGCAATCACTGGCAGTGATAATCGGGGTGTGCAGGTAGAGGAAATCGCGGCCCGAAAAAAATTGGTGCGTTGCCATTGCCAAAGCATGTCTAATGCGGGCGATTGCGCCAAAGGTATTGGTGCGTGGACGTAGGTGAGCAAGTTCACGGAGCCGTTCAAATGAGACCCGCTGCTTGCCAATCGGATATTTTTCCGGTTCGGCGAAACCGAATACTTTTACTGTTTCAGCCTGAATTTCAACCGACTGTCCACCGCCTTGCGAAAGCACCAATTCCCCTTCAACCGCAATGGAACTGCCCGGGAACAGCTGCGTGACTTCACTCTTATAGTTAGCTAATTGTGCTGGCACCACCAGTTGTAGATTAGCGAAACATGAACCGTCATTCAATTCGATAAATGAGAAGCCAGCTTTTGAGTCGCGTCGAGTGCGAACCCAGCCACAGACCCTGACCTGCTCTCCAATTAGTTTATTGTCTGATAAAATATTTTTTATTAATGTTCGTTGCATGCTAATTTTCCCTGTTTTTGTGGCAAAATCATTTTTTTAAAGAAATAGCTATGTTAAATTACCACAGATGGCATTTGCTTCATAACGGTTACTTCAAACTTTCACCATAGCCATGTTTGACTGGAGCTTTTTGATACTCTTTTTGTGCTTGAGGATAAAGGTTTTCCAGCTCCTTAAGTCTTTTTTCGCCCATCGGATGCGTTGCAAGAAATTCTGTCCATTCATTAGTTTGCGACAGCTTGCCAAATTTCGCCCAGAAATGCATGGCCGCTTGTGGATCATAACCGGCTCGCGCCATTAGAATCATTCCAATATGATCAGACTCATATTCTTGAACTCGGCTGTATGGTAACATAAAACCAAATTGGGCTAAAGTTCCGTATGCCTGGCTCCAGTCTGAACCGGTTGATGTATTTAACACTTCGCCGCCAATTTGCGCCGCGATGCCCTGTGACATCCGTTCGCCACTGTGGCGGGCAATTGCATGCCCCACTTCGTGCCCGACAACTGTCGCCAGCTCGGCATCGTTAGCAGTATAGTTAAATAGTCCAGTGGTCGCCCCTACTTTTCCCCCAGGGAGACAAAATGCATTGGGTTCTTTGGTGTCGAAGACCTTAAATTCCCATTTATAATCTTTACGCCCAGAGACTGCGGCAATATTTTTACCGACCCGTTGTAATGCTGCATTAAGTTTGCGGTTGTTGGAGATTGGGGTTTTAGCACATAGCTCACGCCAAGCCTGTTCACCCTGTTCAATTTCGGTTGACTCACTGGTAGCAAGAAACTGGGTGCGTCCGGTAATCGGCACCGTAGCACAGCCGGCAATAAAGATCACGACTGTGATAACCAAACCGAACATCATTAATTGAACTTTACGGAAATTAAACATAATATTATCTCCTTTTTTTATGATTCAGTGGGTCTTGCAAAATAGCTTAACCCTTTAATTATTAACGATTTATATTCCTTTTTTATTTGAAAAATCCTCCAAGGCGTGATATATTATAACTCTTTCAATGTCAATAACATACCACCCTTGAAA
>JAKIUY010000104.1 GCA_021647315.1 Victivallaceae bacterium | reverse complement strand
AGGACAGCATAGTTTAAAACAGGGGGGTACTTTTGAGAAATTGAACAAAATTGAACAAAATTGAATGACTTGAATGGAAAAAATTGTTAAATCAGGTAGTTTTTATAATTGTTAGGACAGGTGTGAGGAAAAGTATAGTATTTTCGTTTTTTGTATTCGGTGTATAGATGAAATAGTGCCCTGTAGATTTAATTTCTGTAAAGCAATATGGTAATGAAGATTTAATTTGGTTAAACGCTTGGTCTGCATAGATTTCCTGATAGACTTGAAGTATTTCTTTTGATAAATTTTCTACCTGATTTTTTGTTAGTCCGAGAGAAGCGTTGCCTAGTAATATGACAGAGTTTACGATGATACCTTCAGGTAAAGTAAGGGCTTTGTTGAATATTTTTTTGTATTTATAATATTGTCTGGGTATCTTTACTGTCTTGTTTGTAAATTCAGTAGCAAAAGTATGAGACTCTATCTTGCCGTCTGCATGCAATAAATTTAAACAAGAATAGATAATCAATACCGTATAAATGAATTTCATTTTTATCCCGTTTTTTTTAGTTACGACTTAAAATAATCCCAGATAGTCTTTTTTCAAGTTATCAGAGCTGTTAAATGATTTATACTATGTTTGTAGTTCCGCCTTCAGGCGGTGTCTCTGTGAGTTTTACCGAACATGCTAATCCCTGCGGGATTAGTGAAAGTGAAGCTAGCTTATTTTCTGTAAGTAATGTCATTGAATACAATAAAAATCAAAAAAAATAGCTAATAATTATTTGACAAATAAATATTAGTATGTTTTATTATGGATAATGATTTTTAATAGTTTTACAAAACAGTGAGGTAGTTGAATGATAGGTATAACAGAAAAACAGCAGGCGATATTAAATTTTATCGAAAAGTTTATGGAAGGCAGCGGTATGGCTCCTTCGGTCTATGAGATTGCTGAATCCTTTGATATTAAACCGCCAACTGTATTTGCTCATTTGCGTGCATTGCAACGCAAGAATATGTTAACCAGGACATCGCAGGCCAGAAGTATCTCTTTGAACCGCCGGCAGAAAACTCGTAAGAAACGTCCCATGCATATGTCATTTATGCTCTCTATTCCACTGTTGGGTCGCATTAATGCCGGTCTGCCAGCAGACAGTATGGAATATAAAGAGGGCGAGGTGCTGTGTGACGCAAAAATTATCGGTGAACAGAATGCCGATAAGGCTTTTGCGCTGAAAGTTCACGGTGAAAGTATGCGGGATATGGGAATATTAGCAGATGATATTGTTATTGTTAAACAGGTTGAGAATGTTAACTCAGGTGATGTTGTTGTTGCTCTGGTAGATAATGCTACGACAATTAAAAGTTTCTATCCAGCCGATAACGGAATGGTTGAACTGCGCCCGGCTAATGATGAATTTGAACCACAGTTTTATCCGGCGGAACAAATCCATATTCAAGGCACAGTCGTTGCGCTGCAAAGAGTATTTTAAATTTGCAAGCTCCGAACACATGATCTTTGACTAAGAAAAAACATTTCATAGTGATTTTTTCATGAAAAATCCCCTAAATCATGTGTGCAGAGGCTACTGTTGTGTGCCAGTTTTGGCAAAATTTGCATATTTTTTATAAAAAAATGGCTAAATTTAAGTTTTGGTACAATACTTTTGTAGTTTTTGCGTTATATTTAAGAGCTGGAAACAGGAAACAGTGTTTATTGTTAGTTATTGAATTAATAGAGTGGCTTGAGTAATGAGTAAGAGCCTGAAATAAGAAGAACTGTATAAATGAATAAAATAATGTTAACCGGTAAGATTCATACTGCCAGACTGACGTCGTGTGTGCTTGACTATGAAGGTAGCCTGGAGATGGATCCTGAACAGATGACCGCAGGTGGAATTTTGCCATACGAAAAAATTCTGGTAGTAAACCGTAACAGTGGCTCAAGACTTGAAACCTATGCAATCCCAGGGGAAGTTGGCAGCAAAGTATTCTGTCTCAATGGACCGGCGGCTCATTTAGGTAAAACCGGCGATGTGGTAACGGTCATGGCTTTCAGTCAGCTGACTGAAGCTGAAGCGGCATTAGTTGATCCGAAAATTATTGTACTTGACGAAAATAATGATATCATAAAGCGTAAAGGCAGAAAGCCGGGCAGTTGACACAGACTTTCGCAGACGTTCGTCTGGATTTCTCCGCTTTGCGGTCGGTGTCAGTTTGCTAATTAAGTTGGTTTGTAGTATAATAGAGAGTATCTGAATATGAAAGATCAGAGCGGACAGGTGATGGTTGAATATGCTATTATGCTGGCGATGTGTGTCGGCATTGCATTGGTCATGATGATTCTGATGTTCTATTTTAATGAATATGGTTGGCGGGCAATTAATCTGGTCAGTATTGATTACCCTTAATCAGGTGGCACCTGAAGGCAGATACCGCTTCAAACTCCGCAACTGCGTTGCTACGGAAGCGGGTTTGCAAATAATATTCTGCCAAAAAATGGCAGAATATTATGACTTAAGGATTTAAGTATGTTTATGCATAATTGGGTGAGTTACGCAGTTGTGTATAGCATTTACCGCAGTAAACTAAAAAAGGAGTCTAGAAATGAAAAGAAAAGTCAGAAAAGAAAAAGGTCAGGCAATAGTTGAGTATATTATTATTGTTGTGATTGTCGCGATTGCCGCGTTTGTCGTACTTGGTGCATTCAGTGACCGGTTGAAAGATATGATTGCCGGTGCAACTACAACATTAGGCGGAACTCCTGAAGGGATTGATGAACGCTCAGTTGAACAAGCTCAGGGAATGGATGATACCGGTCTTGATATCAGCGGTGGCTGATATTTGCTGATTTTTTAATATATACCGTCTTTCCCATATAATATGGGTAGGACGGTTTTTTGTTTTTTTGGGGGGATCAGGAATGATGGTGAAAAAACGGTGGAACAAATTGTCAGAAAAATTTGATGTCGAATGTGAACAATTTATTGTTATGCCAAATCATTTTCACGGTATAATAACCATTCCAACCGTAGGGGCAATATATATCGTGGTTTAAACGGATGTCAACCAATGAATATATTCGCGGCGTTAAACAATTTGGCTGGCGGCGGTTTAATGGTAAATTATGGCAACGTAATTATTGGGAACATATTGTACGCAATAATCCTGAATTGAATCGCATTTGTGGATATATTAAAGACAATCCTGAAAAATGGGGCAATGACACATTAAACGGTGGTGTAGGTAATGTGGTCATGGAAGCATACACGCCATATAATGATGAAGTTTGGATGGTATAGATGAATAAAATTATAATTGTTTGTATTACACTGCTTTTAATGGGGGGGAGTGTTTTTGCCGCACCGACACGAGATGTGGCGGCGCGCTGGGAGTTTCTACCGGAGATTGTGGCGGAGATTGATGGCAGAAAAATGAGCCGGGCTGAACTTGTCGGCAAGATGACCGTTGACCAGTCAGCATTGATGACCGCATCACGTGAGCGTCTTGAAGCTTTGGCAAAAATAACTTTGAAACAGCAGATTGAGAAATATCTTATTGCTCGGTTGATGCGGCATGACGGTATTGTTCCTTCCGCTGAATTAACATTGGAGGAATATAAGAAAACCTTTGCAGGTATTTCAACTGCTGAGCAAACGGCTCACCTGAAAAAAATCGGCCTGACTAAAGCGCAATTGTCGGCATATTGGCGACAGCGTTGCCGTAATCCGGCTGAACAGTTTCGAGTGGCATTTACTTTATGGTTGAAACGCAGAATTTTCTCAGCCACGGTTGCAGATGAAGAGATTGAAACTTTTTACCGGGAACATCAGGATAAATTCAGACAGCCTGAAAGAGTTTCGATGCAGTCAATTATAATTAAATATGTCCATAAGGCTGAACGTAAAGCGGCGCAGGAAAGAGCGGATGATATTCTGGCACTGGTGCGGCAGGGCGTTGATTTTAATAAGCAGGCAGAAAAATATAGGGGTAGGGTAGGGGATAAAGCACTTTCCGGGACTTTTTCGCGTGGAGTACTGCCATTGAATATTGAAAAAGCAGTTTTTGCCATGGATAGTGGGCAGATAAGTGATGTGATTAATATGAACGTCGGTTTTGTTATTATTAAAGTTGATAAAAAGCTTCCAGCCGGTTATATTCCATTGGATAAAGTCAGATCAGGGCTGAAGCTTGAATTAAAAAGTGATCGAGCAATGATTTGGTTCAGAAAAGCAATGACCAAAGAGCGCGCGGCGGTAAAGGTTAAAAGTTTTTTAACCTAATCAGGTGGCACCTGAAGGCAGATACCGCTTCAAACTCCGCAACTGCGTTGCTACGGAAGCGGGTGTGTAAATAATATTCTGCCCAAAAATGAGAGATTAGATAAATTGAAAGAGTGGCATATAGATAAACTGATTCCGTTGCTGAGCCGTTGCGGTGGTATTGCAATGCATTATTACAATAACCCGCCGGTTGAACTGAAGCAGGATAAATCGGTAGTAACGGCAGCCGATAAAGAGATTGAACAACTGTTGGCCCAGGGGTTTAATCGCCCGGAAGATAATGTTTATCTGATTGGCGAAGAGACGATATTAGAACATGACGCGGATTACTTTGACGCGGCATTAAAGGAGTGTTGCTGGATTGTTGATCCGATTGACGGTACTGCGCCTTATACCAATCATATTGACTCTGCCTGGGGTATTTCTGTTGCCTACATGCGCAATGGAATAATAGAAGAGGGGGCTTTTTATTTTCCCGCACTTAATAAATTGATTATCACTGATGGAGCTACGGTGTGGTTCTGTGATTCAATGGTCCCCGGCCAGTCAAAGTTGCCACATTTGGTACCGTTTGAATTCAGGTATCGTCCGCTTGGCAGTGGCGGCATGGTGAGTATTTCACAAAAAATGGCTAAAGTGGGGCGATTGACTTTTGATGATCAGGTATTGGCGTGGAGTGCCTGTCTCTCTTCAATGACCTATTTGATGGAGGGGCGTTTCCCGGCCTATCTTGCGATGCTCAAACTATGGGATATTGCCGCCGGACTGGCGATTATTGAACACGGTAATTATTGCTGTCGCACAGCGGATGGCAAAACGCTAGGTCTTAACATAACTGATGGAACTTTTAACCTTGACTTTAATGCTGAAAATTGTTGGCGTCTGGAAGGACATGCGGTGCTTGCTTCATCGGAAACAGTAATGAATGAATTGTTTGATAAAATTGAAATTTGAATCCCACCAGTGGGTTTAATTCCCCGATGCTTGTATCGAGGATTTTTAATGGATAGATTGCATAACAGTTAGATTTTGACTTGTTTTTCTCTTTTTTGAACTTAAATTAAGCTTTAAATAATTAATATTTTTAACTAAACAAGTATCTAGTAAATTTAGGTCTAACTTTAATAAATTAACTAAAAACTACCCATAAATGGGTATAATATCATGAAACGAAAAAGAAAAAAAACTGAATCCCCAATAATCTCAGATATTCACAATGTCTATGTTGTGACGCTTGGTTGCCCGAAAAATCTGGTTGATACTGAAGTGATGACGGCATCGTTGCTTACTGTCGGGTTTGATCTTACTATGGAGCCCGACGAGGCAGATCTTTATCTTATCAATACCTGTGCGTTTATATCGCCGGCCCGCAAAGAGGCTGAAGAGGCGATTGAAGTAGCGGTTGAATGGAAAAAAACACTACCCAAAACACGGCGTATTGTTATCGCCGGTTGTCTTATTCAGTGGGATAAGAAGAATATTTATCGCGAAAAATATCCGGACATCGATCTCTGGAGCGGAGTTGACTGGGTTGAAGAGGTTGGCCTGCAGGCGGTTAGACTGTTTGGTGGTAAATCAACTGCTGATCATCTGCTCGATGAAGCACCTACCTATCTGTACGATGAAAATACACCGCGTCTGCAGTTGACCGTGCCGCATATTGCCTATCTGAAAATAGCTGAAGGATGTTCTCATCGTTGTGCCTACTGTTCCATTCCTGCAATTCGGGGCAATTTGCGTAGCCGCACCGTTGAATCTGTGGTGAAAGAAGCAGGAAATCTGCGTCGTAATGGTGTTAAAGAGCTGGTGCTTATCGCGCAGGATACTTCTGCTTATGGTAATGACCTGAGAACCGCGGATGATAATCTGCCGAAACTGTTGCGTCGGCTTGATAAACTTGATGACGGCGATTATTGGGTCAGAATGCTCTATACGCATCCGGCAAGTTTTTCTGATGAACTGATTGATGCAATAGCTGAATCCGAACATGTTTTGCCTTATGTCGATATCCCGTTGCAGCATATTGCTGATTCTATTCTGAAAAGTATGCGGCGTCAGTGCAATGGGCAGCAGATTCGTGAATTATTGACTAAATTGCGTCAACGTATTCCCGGTATTGGTTTGCGAACTACCTTTATTACCGGTTATCCGGGCGAGACGGAAGAAAAATTCCAGGAACTCTATGATTTTATCAAAGAAGTCAAATTTGAACGGTTGGGGGTTTTTGCCTATTTTGATGAACCTGATACGCCTGCATGTGAATTTGACAATAAGGTACCGGTTAAAGTTGGCGAGCAGCGCCGTGATGCGTTGATGGAGTTACAGAAAGAAATTTCATTAAATATCAATAAATCACTTGTCGGAACCGAGCTTGATGTTATTATTGATATGATCGAAGATGATGAATTTGCTTTAGCACGCAGTGTAATTGATGCTCCGGAAATCGACAATGAGGTGGTTGTCAGATATAACGGTAGTATTAAGAGCGGTGATATTGCCAAGGTAAAGGTAAACGAAGTTGATGCTTATACATTAATTGCTCAAATGTAATATTAATTATTTAAAAAGAGGTTTCCAGTGGGGAAAAAATCGCAGATTGTAAATGTACCTAACATGCTGACGCTTTCCAGGATAGTGCTGATTTTTGTATTTGTGCTGCTGGCCAGTGCCAAGCATATTGCTGGCTTTCCACCGGAAAGTTTTAAGTTTATCAATATCATTGCCTACTCTCTGGCTATTATCGCTGGAATTACCGATTTTCTTGATGGTTATATTGCCAGAAAATATAATATGGTTACTGATTTTGGTGCGCTGATGGATCCTCTGGCTGATAAAATTTTTATTACTGCAACCATGCTGATAATGGTCGAAGTAGAACTTATGCCGGCCTGGATTGCGGTAATTGTTATTTCCAGAGAATTTATGGTCACCGGTCTGAGGTTGATTGCAACCAGTAAAAATATCGTTATTTCCGCTGATGGTTGGGGTAAAACTAAAACTTTACTTCAGATGGTTATGTTAGGCATTGCCGGAACTTCCTGGATTAAGGTCTTTGACCTTAAAACGGCAGTTTGGTTTGGTGTTAAACTCTGGCCCGTATGGAACGTTTATATGTGGGTAATTGTTGTGGTTACAGTGTTTTCAGGCTTCAGGTATTTTGCCAATAACCTCGATTTGTTCAGGGATGATGAGGATAAAGAAGCTGGAAGCTAGAAACTGGAAACTGGAAACTGGAAACTGGAAACTGGAAACTGGAAACTGGAAACTGGGTAACTCTATTACACAGAGAACCACAGAGTAGGCACAGAGTTTCACAGAGAAAAAACTTTGTGTAGCTTTGTGCAACTTTGTGGTATAGTGTTTGGAAACTGAAGACTGGGTGTTCTGCATTTGATGCGTCGCATCTTTGGAATGCGAAGCCCCTGCTCCGCTTTTAGTTTTACGGTGCAGCAGGAAATTATTACGCTACGCTTTATCAGTCACTGCGTTCGTGTAGGTATTTTTGCTAGTACGTTCACTTCGTGGTTTTCAACAGGCGACATCTTAGCGCAAAAATTCCTAATCCCCATGGGGATTATTTGCCAATGCGCCCAGCCGTCGCTCTTCGAGCTATGGCTTGGCAAAGCTGGAAGTCGCAGGGTACTGTTTTTAGTTCCGGCAAAGCCGGTTATGTTCAGACGAATGTCTGTCGGATGACTTAAATTTACAGATGCATTGTTGGCGTTTACAAAATAGGAAATTTACTATGTATAAAAATGTTTTTTTGAACTTTATCGCGACTGTTGCGCTGATTGCGCTGATTGTGCTGGGCTATGTGATGATAAGTGCAGTTGACCGCTTGCATGACGATAACAACCGGATTGGTGAAAAACTGACTCGGTTGGAGAATAGAATTGAGGTATTGGGAACAAATCCAGCCGCTGTTGCAGCACCGGTTACTGCAGAAGAACGTATTGACAGCAGTAACGGAACAATTGCTAATCTGGAATTTTTTGACCGTAACTCGCAGCCCGGGGGGCGCATTATCCGGAGGATTACTTCAGATACCCAGAATCTTAATACGCTGATCAATAATGACTCTACCGCCAGTACTTTTCATGGCTTGACTGACTCTACTTTGGCAGAACGTAATCTGAAGAATATTAATGAATTTGAACCTTTGATGGCGGAGTCCTGGATCATTTCGCCTGATAAGAAGGTTTATACGATCAAATTGCGCAAAGGGATATTATGGCATGATTTCACCGATCCGGTTAGTGGTAAAGAGTGGAGAAATGTCGAGGTAACAGCAGCAGATTTTAAATTTTATGTTGATGTTATAAAAAACAAAGATACCAATTGTGGACCGATGCGCAGTTATTATAAACAACTCGACCGGATTGAGGTCATTAACAGATATAAATTTAAAGTATTCTGGAAACAACGTTATTATCAGTCAAAAATCTTTACTTTGGGTATGTCGCCGTTGCCGCGTCACCTTTATCATGCCTATCCGGAACCGTTTGATGGCAAGAAATTCAATGATGATCATCGCCGCAACCGGGTAATTGTTGGCTGTGGTCCTTATCGTTTTTTGCGCTGGGATAAAGGGCAACGGGTTATTTTTACTCGTTGGAGTAAATATTTCGGGAAAAAATATGGTATCATGCCACCAATCAGTAATATTGCTTTTGATTTGATTAAACATCCAAATACAGCGTTTCAGGCACTTAAGGCTGGTAAACTTGACAGTTTTAACCTGGAACCTGAACAGTGGATAAAACGCACTGATACGAAAGAATTTAAACCGGGTGGCTCGCTGGCTAAATATAAATATCTCTATCGGGCATATTACTATCTGGGGTATAATCTTAAAAATCCGTTATTTACTGACAAACGGGTTCGACAGGCTATGACCCATTTAGTCAATCGACGGAAAATCCTCCAGGATGTATGTTTCAATCTAGGTAAAATTGTGACAGGACCATTTTTTGTTGACAGCAAATATTATGATAAGTCGATTAAACCTTATGAATTCAGTGTGGCTGAAGCTCGCCGGCTTTTAGGCGAAGCTGGCTGGAAAGACCGTGATGGTGATGGTGTGCTTGATAAGAATGGTAAAAAATTTGAATTCACCATTATGCAGGTGGCAAACCATCCGGTACAACAAAAGATGTTACCGATTATCAAGGAAGATATGGCTAAGGCGGGAATAGTAATGAATATCAAATCATTCGAGTGGTCGGTATATTTGCAACGGCTGGAAAAGAAGAAGTTTGAGGTGTGCTGTCTGGGATGGACCAGTTCTCTTGATCCTGACCCATATCAGCTCTGGCACTCTTCCGGTGCCGATAAAAATAACACCAGTAATCATATTGGTTTTAAAAACAAACGGGCCGATGAAATTATTGAAGAGTTGCGGATAACCTTTGATATGGATAAACGGTTGAAGTTGGCGCACGAATTTCATCAGTTGCTGCACGATGAACAACCTTACACCTTCCTCTTTTCCCGTGACGCGTTGGTCGCGCAGTCTACCCGTTATAAAAATGTCAGAAAATTCCCGCTGGGCTATCCCGATTCAATTATCTGGACTCCGAAAAAAGAACAACGGGCAATCCCAGGGTTTTAGATTTCAGGTGCTCAGACAGTTGAAATATAAAACAGTTTTTTACTTTTAATTACTGTATTGAATATTGTATCCATGGACAGTTAATATACATTATAGCTAATAGACATTTGTTACTAGTCACCTAGTTGCGCCTGTTCGTAGTTCCCACTTTAGTGGGTGTTTTGCCGTACCTTTAGGTGCGTGGCAGCTTGCTACCTTGAGCATAGCGACAGGTGAGCAAAGCGAACAACCAAAGCAAAGACACCGCCTAAAGGCGGAACCATAAACAAAATTGCACCTGAATAGTAATGGGATTTTAATATTTTAAATAAAAACAGGAAAATATATTATGATAAAAGTTATTGTCATTGGCGCCGCCGGACGGATGGGACGGCGTTTGGTGGTTAATATTGTTGAATCAACTGACTTGGAATTGGTTGGAGCAATTGAAGCACCTGAATGTTCGTTAGTTGGCCAGGATGCCGGAGTTACTGCTGGAATCGGTCCGAGTAGGGTGATGATCACTGATGATCTTAATGCTGTTTTAGCCGAAGCTGATGCAATTATTGATTTCAGTATTGGTAATGTCGTTGCTAATGCTCAACTTGCGGTGAACGCTGGCTGTTCAGTGGTGATCGGCACTACCGCTTTGAGTGATGATGATAAAGTGGCGCTGGCAGAAATGACAGGGCAGGGTGGACGCATTGTTCAGGCACCTAATATGAGTGTTGGGGTTAATGTACTCTTTCACCTCTGTTCACAGGTAACTGATATTTTAGGTAGTGAATATGATATAGAAATTGTTGAAATGCATCATAATCAGAAAAAAGATGCGCCGAGCGGCACTGCGGTTCGCCTGGCTGAAGTTATTGTTGAAGCTAGAAATTTGAGCTATGAGCAAGATGTGGTGCATGGTCGTAAAGGAATGGTCGGCGAACGCAAACCGAATGAAATTGGGATGCACGCGGTGCGTGGTGGTGATGTGGTCGGTGACCATACCGTTACTTTTGCGACCGGTGGTGAACGGGTTGAACTGACTCATAAAGCATCCAGCCGTGATACGTTTGCCAAAGGGGCGCTTAGGGCAACCCGTTTTCTCGCAACCGCTGAAGCCGGCCTGTATGATATGCAGGATGTCCTAGGACTTCGTTAGGGCTCACTCGAAACTCTCCAAGTTATTTTTTTGTGAGTCCTTAGTCCTACTTCACACGGAATTAGACCCTATTCGAGCACAGTCTAATTAGGAAAATGATTTTTTTATGGCTATTCGTTTTTTTCAGTTTGGAGTAGTACAGAATACATTGCAGGTTAAAAATACAAATCAATGACTGATTTTCTCAATCAGCAGCATGGAGCCGCTTACATACGCGGGGGCGGCAAAGATGACTGAGGTTATTGTGCCCAGTTCCATTTCGCTGTCTGAAACCTCTATATTCAAATCTTTAGGTTTAATGCTTTGCCCTCTGTCCAGCACCGAGAAATAAAAATCTACAGTGATGACCAGAATAATCGGCAATGCCATCCAGATATTTATTCGTTCTTTTATTGATCCATAGTGATAAACTAGTGTTACAGCGATCAGGTATACTCCGGCCAGCAGTTCATAGAGCACCATCCAGAGGTTGGTATGGAATTTGATGCAGAACATTGTATTGCCGATCAAAATTATCGTAAATATTATCAGATAAGCGTAAATTAAGTATGACATAGACCGTTTTTCAGTATAAAATCCTATTTTGGTTGTTTGAATATGCTCAGCACTTAATATAGAACTCAGGAAAAATATTACAAATAAGGGGCTGAATTTGCGAGTGATTTAAATCAGCCGGTTATTTTTTTTGAGTCCTTATTATCGGCATTTAAGTCAGCTTGAATCCATATCCTGATACCGTACTTTACCATTAGGCCATTCAGCAAATCCTGCTATGAAAACTCTATCAATCCAATAATTATCAATGTAATATTTATATAAAATTTCAGCATACTTACGATCAAGGTGTGGTAACAGACAAAAGCGAAATGATAAATCACAGCCACGAGGCAATTCACGATCACGACCTATTATGCTATAGGGTAAATTCAGCCGAGGATGGGTTGCATCTGAAACTATCCAGTTAAGACTACCGCCTTACTATCAAGCTCGGATTCGGCATGAAACGTTCGTCGTACCTCCTCACTATTTATTCCGATTCAGCTTGATATTCAGTTGCTTTCCTGGCGGAATGCTTTGCCAGAGGGCATAATTTTTAAAAATAAATTTTGATAAATTATTTAATAAAAATAATCATTACTCTTTTAACATTAATGGATTAAGAGGTATTGTGTCTTTGTTTATCAAAATAAGGAATGGGATTTTATTGCAAAAAAATCGAGAAAAACAGGCTTTGGGACTTGATACACGGGCTCATAGAAGGAGCGACCTCCCGGTCGCGAACAGTTTTGGTGTCATCTCTAATTCTTGCAAGTCAGGAATTCTGATATTAGAGGAATTATAGATTTAGCATTGAACAGCCCTGGCTTAGTACACCCCAGTTACTGATGGAAAATTTGTTCAAGTTGGCGCAGATCATCGTCCAGTGACGGTGTGTCTGTCGCACTTGTGTTGAGGCGTGAAAGTTTCAGAAACAGGCTGAGCGGGAAGTTCCGTTTGTGGCAGTGTTGCCGGTAGCCGGAAAATGAATGCTGTTTGAGGATTTTTTTCATTTCGCTTAACAGGGAATAGCTCAGCTTATCAAGCTGGGCGACTGTTGCTAATTTCAGTTCATTCTTCGGATATGGGTAGTTGCCGTCACTAGTATCTTTACAGAAGCTTATTTCGATGGTAATACTTTTATCATGTCCCGGAGTTAGGCACCAGGTATATTGACCGCCGTCTCCATCCCAGAAGAGATAGAACGGCTGCTCTTTGCCTAATTGCGGCGGTTCTTCATAGACCGCATGCAGGTCAAATAACAGTTCCCCTAATTCTGCTAATGGATCACAAGCCTCAGCCCCGAGTTTCATTGTCAGGTTTCCCTGCGG
The DNA here is from genome assembly GCA_021647315.1 of Victivallaceae bacterium. Taxonomy (GTDB): domain Bacteria; phylum Verrucomicrobiota; class Lentisphaeria; order Victivallales; family Victivallaceae; genus JAKIUY01. Next base: position 4,278 of record JAKIUY010000104.1, on the reverse strand, counting down.
GGCTGAGATGGTCAGTTCCAGTATAGAATTGGCGAATGATGTGATTTCAATCATCAATTTTTTTTGCATGGTAGTGAGTATGTAGCAGTTTATGCGATTTTTCCCCTAAAGGTTTTTTGAGGAAAGTCTCATAAATCTGGGTTATGGCTGGGTTTTCATGTGATTTGCGTATTTTGCGTCCTTCATCTTCAGCGTAGATGGCTTTGATACGGGCTTCACGCACCTCGTCGGTGGTAAAACGCGGTTGACCTCCGCCACCGATACAGCCGCCAGGGCAGCACATCACTTCAATAAAGTGGTAATTGGCTTCACCACTCGCCACCATATCACATGCCTTACGGGCGTTTTTCAGACCATGGGCAACGCAGACATTGGCGGTAACGCCTTCAAGGAATTTCCAGTCATCAACACAGTCTTCAAAGGTCAATGATGCCTCTTTCAGTCCTTTGAGTCCCATGACCGGAGCAATATGCAGTTTTTCCATCGGCAGTTCGCGTCCTGTAACCACTTCATAAACTGTTCGGATCGCGGCTTCCATTACCCCGCCGGTGTTTGCAAAAATATCTGCGGCACCGGTTGACATGCCCATCGGTGAATCCTGTTCGCTATCCGGTAGATTGAGGAAATCAACGCCTGCTTCAGAAATCATCCGGCCGAGTTCGCGGGTCGTCAGAACGTAATCGACATCCTGATAGCCTGAGTCGTACATTTCATCACGGGTGCATTCATATTTTTTAGCGGTACACGGCATGATTGAAACAACCGTAATATCTTCAGGTGCAATGCCTTCAAGTTCAGCATAATAGGATTTTGCCATCGCGCCGAACATCTGTTGTGGAGATTTACAGGTTGAGAGGTTGGGGAGCAGTTGCGGATAGAAATACTCCATGAAGTTAATCCAACCCGGTGAGCAGCTGGTGAACATTGGCAGGTTTACCTCGCCTTTATCAACTAGCGCGGTTTTCAGACGGCCCAGCAATTCATGACCTTCTTCAATAATTGTCAGGTCAGCACTGAAGTTGGTATCGAAAACTTTGTCGAATCCCATCATTCGCAGTGCAGTAACCATTTTTCCGGTAACGCAATGGCCTGGCTCAAGACCGAAACATTCACCCAGAGCGGCACGGATTGCCGGCGCGGTTTGAACCACAACGTGTTTTTTCGGATTGTCAAGCTCTGCCCAGACAGCCTCGATTGAATCTTTTTCGTAAATTGCTCCGACCGGACATACGGCTGAACACTGTCCGCATTGAACACAGACCTCTTCGCCCAGCGAATCACTGGCACCGGTACCGATAACGGTATCAAAACCGCGATCTTTGGCGGCCAGAGTGGAAACACCCTGGACATCCTGACAGACGCTGACGCAACGGCGGCAGAGGATACATTTATTCATATCGCGTACCAGGGCAGGGGTTGAATCGTCAATCGGAATTTCATCTTTTTCATACGGGAAACGCACCTCAGTAATCCCCATCTCTTTGGCTAGATCTTGGAGTTCACATTCATTATTGCGGACACAGGCATTACAGTCCCAAGGATGATTGGCTAGCAACAGTTCGACTGATAGACGGCGGGCGTCACGGGCGGCTTTTGAGGTAGTTTTTACCATCATGCCTTCACTTACTGTCGTAACACAGGCCGGTTGCAAAGTGCGCATGCCTTCAATCTCAACTAGGCAAACCCGGCATGAGCCGGGGCTGGAGATATTGTTGAAATGACAGAGGGTGGGGATTTTTATGCCGACAGTGGCGGCGGCGGCCAGAACCGTGGTGTCCGCTTCAACGGTTGCCGGTAGATTATTAATTGTTAGATTTACACTCATGTTGTTCTCCTGATTATTTGGTTATTGTTTTTTATTGTTTTAGCTATCAGATCTATCAGACCTATTTATTTTTTTACTCCAAGTTTCCAGTTTCTCTTAAACATTAATCGCTTCCATTTTACGATTTGAACGCGGCATATCATGCTTGTTCAGTTCCCGGTTTACGCCTCGTTCGATTTCTTCGCGGAAGTAACGCAGAGCTGAAGTTACCGGTCCAGCTGGCGACTGTCCCAACGGACAGAATGCGGAACTGTGTAATATCATGACAACCTCTTCCAGTGCGTTGATATCATCTGGATAGGCTACGCCTGATTTCAGGCGTTTCGTGATGTCTAATGCTGCATGCATGCCGTTGCGGCATGGATTACAGTTACCACATGATTCATGGGAGAAAAACCGCATGCATGAGTGGAGGAAATCATTGATATTAATCGATTCATTGACGATCAGAATGGCACCGGAACCGAGTACGTGTCCGACTTTTTCCATCAGGTCATAATCCATCGGTACATCCATCATCTCTTCGCCGAGAATATCACCGGCAGTACCGCCGAGCTGGGCAAAATGAAATTTCCCTTTCATGCCGCCGCCGTAATCTTCGATAATCTCCCGCAAAGTCACTCCGGCCGGTACTTCAATCAGTCCCGGATGATTGATGTGACCAAGAATGGTATAAACTTTGGTGCCGGCAGTACTGCTGGTACCGAAGTTTTTGAACCATGCGGCACCATTACGGATAATCGCCGGAATATTAGCTAGGGTTTCGACATTATTGACATTGGTCGGTTTGCCTTTGAAACCCTTTTGTGCCGGGAAGGGTGGTTTAAGCCGCGGACAGCCGCGTTTGCCTTCCATTGATTCTATCAGCGCGGTCTCTTCGCCGCAGATATAGGCACCGGCACCAATCTTTATTTTTATCTCAAAATCGAAACCGCTGTTGAAAATATTTTTTCCGAGCAAACCGTGGCTTTCAGCCGCAGCAATAGCTTTTTCCAGACGTTCAATCGACAGCGCATATTCGCCACGGACGTAGACATAACCGATAGTTGCGCCAATGGCATAGCCGCACAATGCCATGCCTTCAATTATTTTATGAGGGTCGCCTTCCAGGATCAAACGATCCTTGAAGGTTCCGGGCTCGCCTTCGTCTGCGTTGCAGATAACATATTTCTGATCGGCAACGACCGGTGCGCAGAAGCTCCATTTCTGGCCGGTCGGGAATCCCGCACCGCCACGGCCTTTAAGTTCAGATTCTGTTATCTCTGTGATCACCTCGCCCGGACTCATTGCAGTAAGTGCTTTGCCAAGTGCCTCGTAGCCGTCATTGGCGATATATTCTTCAATATTTTCCGGATCTATTCTGCCGCAGTTATCCAGTACGATACGTCCGGTGTGCTGAAGGGTACGGGCATCGACATTGTCGGCGGTGGGGAGAATAACCTGACGTCCAGGCAGCATATAGCGAGCGCAAACTCTGCCTTTCAGCAGGTGTTCTTCGACTATTTCCTGAGCCTTGTCTACAGTCATATTGCAATAGACAACTCCGTCGGGTTGAATTGCCACTAACGCTCCGACACCGGTAGGTCCGAAAGAACCGGTTTCAATCACTTTAATTTCATTACTGAGGTTGGCGCGACCGATTGCCACTGAAAGTGCATTTTTCACTTCCCGTGCTCCGGACGGTACGGTATTTGCATCAATCGGCACCATGACCGTTATTCTTGGTTTTTCCATAACTTTTGCCTCATTCTATACTGATTTAGTTTAAAACTTAACTTTTATTTTCTAGTTCTGAATTTTTGCTGCTGAGTAAACAGCTTAAACTTTCTTCGAACGGGTCTATTCTTTATCAACAATCGATTTGATTACCGCCACTGTTTTTTCTTCAGTTAACTCACCGTAAACTGTGTCATCAATCATCATGACCGGTGCTACCCCGCAAGCTCCGAGGCAGCTGGTTGTTTCAAGTGTAAACATTTTGTCCGCAGTGGTTTCGCCCAGTTTTATTTTCAGGCAGTTTTCCAGCGCAGTCAGAATATTTTCTTCACCCATAATGTAACACGGCGGACTTTCGCATAGTCTGATGATATGTTTGCCACGTGGTTTCAGGCTGAACATGGTATAGAAAGATGCGGTACTGACAATATCGGCAACTGGAATATCCATAATTTCAGCCAGCTGTTGCAGTTGATCTTTGTGTAACGAATTATCATCATTGCCAGCTTGAATCTGATGCAGAATAGCCAGCAGATTCTCTCGCTCATTGCCATGTTTTTTTATAATTTCTGACACTGTCATATTTATTGCCTCCGTTAACTATTTATAATATGGGTCTTGCGAAATAGCTTAACCCTTTAATTATTAATGATTTATACTTCTTTTTTATTTGAAAAATCCTCCAAGGTGTGATATATTATAACTCTTTCACGGTCAATAACATACCACCCTTGAAA
>JAKIUY010000103.1 GCA_021647315.1 Victivallaceae bacterium | reverse complement strand
TGGGAACCTCTCTTGATTTTAGATCAAAAATCGTAACAAAAAAGGGGGGAGAAGCTTTTTTCTCGTTTTTTTGTTGATTTTAAGTAAGAAAACAGGTCTGTAACCATAGGTAAGGGTTGACAGAACCCGCCACTAAAACAGGAGAAGATCATGAAAAATCTAAATCATCAAAATATATCAAAAAAAACAACATGGAGGACAGAAGAATGAAGACAGCAAAACAGACACAAGCAGCTAACCACCAAAGTTTTACATTAATAGAATTGCTCGTTGTAATAGCGATTATTGCCATTCTGGCCAGTATGCTATTGCCGGCGTTAAACATGGCGAGAGAGAAGGCAAAAGCGATCAGTTGTATGAGTAATATGAAACAGCTCGGCACAGCGTTCAATTTCTATACAATGGATAACGATGCTAATCTACCACCTAATAGAACTTACGGGACACCCGCAATGTACTGGTACAGTACTGTACCAGGTTATGGCTATATCACACCATATATTCCTTCGCTTCGCAATAAAAAAAGTATACCTATCGGTGTGGTTGGAATATATAACGGTGTAACCGGGCAGAGCAGTTTGAGTTGTCCAACCGTGTCAACCCAGACTGCCTCTTTCTATGATTCGTCAAAACCATATAACTACACTTATGGCTACAATAGGGTAATAGGCAGTATAAATTACCCGAGTTCCCTTCGCAAAGTATCCAGGTTTAAAAAAGTTAGCCAAACCTGTATACTAACCGAAGTTCAAACCCACGTCGCTCCACATGCTGATACGTATACTATTGCTCATGAGGATTCAACCCATACCTATCGGGTTTGGTATCGTCATAGTGGACGGGCAAATGTCCTGTTTGCTGACGGACATTCGGCAAACAGGAAAAAAGGTGAAATCCCAGATGAAGATTATCCAGGCTGGACAAATTCACGGACCAAATCATTTTTCTGGAATCCACTGTCTCCATGGAAGTATTGGATCCCTTAATAGCAAACTTTAAGTCATAAAAATGCACCAATAACCAGTCAAATAAAGGAAGAAAAAATGGGTGAAATATCGTAATTAATTTCAAACCCAGACAGCAGGAAAATCATCATGAAAAACAGAATAGAGAAGAGTCGTAAACTATTTACCCTCATAGAGTTGCTCGTAGTTATAGCAATTATTGCCATCCTGGCCAGTATGTTATTGCCGGCACTGAATAAAGCGCGGGAAAAGGCCCGGACAATCAGCTGTGTTTCTAATCTCAAACAGGTGGGACTGGCAATGATAATGTACGCTGGTGATAATGCGGACAATCTGCCGCCGTATAGAGATTATATCAGTAAATTCTGGCACTATTCTATACCTGGAAAAGGCTATTTAGTACCTTATTTGCCGAATATCAAACAGCAGGCTGGTGAACCTGATGTTCGCATCGGTGAGGTTGGGATTAGGTGGTCGCGTCCGGTGCGTTCACCTTTAAGTTGCCCATCCGTGTCAACTGCTGAAGGAGCCGCAGATGTTGCTCATAGATATCTCTATACTTATGGTTATAATCAGAATATTGCTGGTAATATAGCTAAGCGTAAGATAACCCAGTTCAAGCATGCTTCCAGGGTATCTTTGATTGGTGACATTAAAACTTCCTATGCTCCTCAGTCGAGCTATAGAACCTGGCCGACCAATTACAGTGTTTTTTTCAGCCATGGCGACAGGGCTAATTTTGTCTTTGCTGATGGTCATGCCGCCGGTAAATCAAAAAATGAAGTTCCGGGTGAATGGAATATGGGTAATACAGCAGCATATAATTCACAGTTTTGGAATCCAGCTAAATAAATTTGTTGATAAATTATCAACTGAAAATCGCAACCCAGATGCCAGATACCGTTATGCTTCCATAGCGACGATAGTCGTGGAGTTTTAAGCAGTATAAGCAAGACGGACGTCTGTAGAACCTTAATATAATATCTTGTCATTTTTGAGCAAGATATTGTTAAATACCCGCTTCAGTAGCAGCGATAACTGCGAAGTTTGAAGCGGATTAGTTCAGACGAATGTCTGTTTAAGTTAAAACCAACAAGAGAAAACAAAAACATATCGGAGAAAAAAATGATTAACCGCAATGCAACTATCGTATACAATACATGGAAATTAACCCTTATTAATATTTTCATATTTATGCTGGTGAACAGTATTGTCATACCAGCCAGCCAAGGCAAATCATTAACAAAACCAACCAAGTTAGCTCAAGAGCGCTATGCAAGAAAGCAACCGGCTGAGCCTGATCAGAAAATATGGCAGAACCTCTTATTTGTCGAAACCAATAAAGTCCCTCCCCTGACAAAGGTTGAAAAACGACGTGGCTATATGCTTTTCCAGCGTCCGGCAGCAGCTATTGTCTATCCTACCACTGTCCCTAAAGCCTATGAACGATTGATTGACCTTCAAGGCTTTGCCACACCGGGAGAATTTGAACCGCTCACCTTCAGTATCTATCCCACCCAAAAGTTGATTGACCTACGCGTCACCGTTTCTAATCTGAAAAACGGCAATGCCATTATTAAAGATTCTGCAATAGATATTCGGCTTGAAACCAGCTGGAATGTCCGTTACCCCAAATACAACAGTAAGAACAGTTACCGCAGAATCCCGGAATTATTGGAAAAAGTCACAATTCATTCCAGTGATGCCGGAGAATCACTGCGCTACTGGCTGATTCTTCAGGTGCCTGCCAATACCCAGGCGGGGATTTACAGGGGACAAGTTACGCTGACAACTAAAGGCTCTCAAGCAGTGTCAATCCCGATAAAATTCAGGGTACTGGATTTTAAACTGAAAAGAGATCCTAAAAAGCATTACACCGCCTACTATTACGATATTTACTTAAACAATGTCAGAAAAACCGTCAAAGACAAGGAAAAGTGGCTGAAAAACGCGGTAAAAGCTGACTATAAAGCGATGGTTGATTTCGGCTTCGATACCCTGCCGACCATCTATCCCAGGTATAATACCAAAACCGGTGAGGTATATATTGAGAACGATGGCATCACCCTCGATCGCGCCATGCAGGCCGGTATGGGTAATGCAGTGCCCATTACCATGGGGCATATTATCGGACCACTTTACAATAAATACACCAAAGCGCGGCGTGCTTCCCACTGGAGAATAACTAAAATGCCGCCCCCGGCCTTTTACCGTGAACTGACTCAATTGGTTAAAACCCTTGAACAAGAACGTAAAAAGCGTGGCTGGCCAGAATTTATCTACTGCCCGCTAGATGAAGTGTCACCATCAGCAATTGAGTTCGGGATAAAAACCTACAAAGCGGTCAAAGACGCGGGCGTAAAGGTCTATATTACCAAACACCCTACAGCAGTCGATGCCCAAAAATATGCCCCTTATGTCGATATATTCTGCTCGCAGCCATTCTCCGCAAGTTACGAGAAGACACAAAAGTCAAAACATGAATACTGGTCATATCCCAATCATAATTCAGGCGAGACCAAGATTCCGCGAGTCAGAACGCTTGGTGGCAGGATGACCTATGGTTACGGCTTCTGGCGCAGCGGTTATACCACCTTGATCCCATGGATTTGGCGTTGGGATTCAAAAGCCTTTACCCCGTTTGATTACCTCGCCAATAAAAAATCTTCACCAGCCGGTAATATGCTGGACGAAAATGGCGATTTAATACCAACCCCGTATTGGATCTGTTTCCGTGAAGGTTATGATGATGCCCGTTATATTTATACGTTGGAGTCGGCAATATTTAATCGTATCGGCAGTCGCAATTCACAGTGCCGTAAACTGCTGCAACAAGGGACTGAATTACTCAACTATATCTGGAATCATATTCCGGTGCAGCCGGTTTACAAAGTTGCCGGTATCTGGCCAGATAATGAGTTCAACGCCTTGCGTTGGGAAATGGCGGAACTAATAACAGGCCTAAATAAATTCCCGGCAACCAATAGCAACGTTGCACCTTCGGTATTACCGTCAATCAAAACCGACAAGACTGCTGCGGCTAAAAAAATCGATATTGTGGCCCGGGAGATAAAAAAAGGCAATGTGACTGTTCTGGATCTCGGCGATGAAACGGTGGCAAAATGGCGCAGTGTCGCAAAAGAGTCAACCCTAACCTTAGTCGATGCTCCGGTATATCATGGGAAAAAATCCCTTAAATTTCAGATAAAAATAGATCATAAAGTCGATGGGGGGAATGAAAAAGGTAAATATCCCATCGGCTGGCCTCGAATGGCCTATACATTCCCGAGGCACAGCCTTGATTTGACTGAGTACGATTATCTTTCAATGTGGATTATGGTTGACTCCGACCGTGATGAAGTCGCGGATGATTTTACCACCGCATATTTTAACATTTCATCATGGAATAAAGATGCTCCACGGCAAATCTTCAATGCCAGAAATATTCTGGGTAATATAGAACAGAAAGAGTGGATAGCGGTAAATATTTCAATCAGCGACATGCTGGCAAAAGGTAGCGGCATTGCCCCATTCAAAAATATCAAAAGAATGCAATTCGGTATCGGCGAAAGCCAATATAGCGACGGCACAAGCCTGACCTTTTTTCTCGACCGCATTGCTCTGTTAAAGATAAAACGTCCGGTATTCAAATCATTGTATGTTCAAAACACCCTGCTATTACCGACGAAACAACTTATTGTCACCGCAGAAGTTATCGGTCGCGTGGATTCAGTCAAACAAAAAATCACTACCCAGATAATCAATAGTGTGGGAAAAGTAGTGATTAAGCAGACTAACAGTCTGAGAAACAGTAATGTTATTCTGTTAGATGTCACTAAGTTAATACCGGGGACATACAAGCTGAAGTTAAAGACCAGCAGTGGCGCAACCATCTCACAACAATTTAAAGCCATTGCCGGACCGATATAAGAACAGAAATGCCATGGGATGGTAGCCACGTAAACGGACAAAATATTATTCAGGATAATTACCTGTATATTGATAAAACTGAACAACTTTAGATTTTACGGAAACTGGCTGAAGAGTATATGATAATAGCAAGCGATGCTAAACAGAGTGCCAGACGTGATCTATGATGCAAGCATAATAGTTTTGAAATGACCACACCGCCGCTCTTCACCTGGCAAGAGATGTCACAGGCAAAACTACAATGTGAAAACTCACTATTTAAACAATATGAATTTTTTTCCCGCCAATCCATTTTTCGTGACAGCTTTAATGATGATTTTGTCCTGAACCATGGATTACGATTCAAGGCGTAAGACGTAATCAACTATGGTGTTTCTGTGCCTCGCAGGAGACCACTTCAATCGGGCCGAAAATGTTCGATGAATTCATGCTCCAGTACCAGTTGCCAATAATGGCAAAATTTGGCCTAGTTGCTTACGGGTGTTGTGAAGATTTAACCAATAAAGTCAGCCTCATCAAACAGATCCCTAATCTACGTCGGATCGCAATATCGCCAATGGCTGACCTGGGAAAGTGCGTTGAACAAATCGGCAATGACTATATTATCAGTTACCGTCCAAGCCCAGCCGATATGGTAGCTTATGACTTTAATCCTGAACGCGTCAGAAAAACACTCAGGCATGATTTTGATATTTGTCGAGTCACCAGTTTTGATATTACCTTGAAAGATGTTGAAACCGTTCAAAGCGATCCAAATCGTATTAAAGAATGGGTTAAAATCGTTGGTGAAAAATAAATTTAATTCTTTGTCGCAGATTTCTTTACAGTTAAGATTGTAAGCATTATTTTTTAACAGTAAATTAAACCGTTATTGGAATTGATATTGACAACCTGGAGAACAGTTAAAATGACTTTATCAAAGTCACAATTTATAGCAGCCCTGGCCAACCCGAAATCGACGTTAACTATCAATGGTTCAGGACGGGTTATCTGCGAACCGGGTGTCTGGGAAGTTGAACAACGCCGTATTAATGATCACCTGATCTATTACTGCGAGTCAGGGCGTTTCAATCTCTGGACTGAATCAGGGGAGTTTATCCTCAGAACAAATGAACTATTCTGGATGCAACCTGGCATTGAACATCATTTCACTCTGCCCGAAAATCAAATTGGTAAAGTTATATTCTGTCGCATTTCATTCAAAAATGACACTAAAAATATTCGACTGCAAACTGCGTGCCTGCACCTAGCAGGCAATGAGACAACCCGCAGCTTACTGGAGAAACTGGCTACACGACCGAAAATACCCCGTGCTAGTCATGCTGAACCGAATATTTCTCAACGTTTTATCTTCGGCACCCTAGTTGAATATCTACTTGAAGCACCACAAATAAATGTGAAACATTCAGGTCTGACACCTCACCAAACAGCAAAAATTGAACAGTATATTGCCGACAACCTAAAAAACCCAATCAGCCCCAGGCGACTGGCTGCATTAGTCTGTATGAATCCAGCCTATTTCGCTCGGCAATTCAAACAGAGTTTCGGCATGTCGCCGCGTCATTACATCACCATGTCCAGAATTGACCTTGCTGCAACCCTGTTACAAGAGTCCAATCTGACCATTTCAGAACTTGCCGACTACCTCGGCTATCGCGGCATCTTCCTCTTTTCGCGCCAGTTTAAAATTTACAAAGGTATAACCCCAACCCAGTGGCGGAATAATAATTAATTACAATCCGGTCGGCAGGTCGATTTTTGGCAAAATATTGTATCAGTAGTGGTAGCTCTCGATAAGAGCACCTGCCGCAAGTTCTTATGCATTATGCTTGGCTGCAAGGGTTCCTCGTACAACAGCCCTTGTAGGCTGTCATCCTGACGAGGTAGAACTCTCGTCCTACCCAAAAGAGTGAGGTGTTACACCTAATCAGGTACCACCTGATTAGGTTAAAAAAGACATTGCTTTAAGCGGCAATAATGGTCTGCATGCTCCCCATTGAGTTGCTCTGTATGTTCGAAGCTCACTGCTACATCATCAATCATCTTCTGCAAGGTACTCTTTATAACGGTTGTAGAGGTGTCCGGCCTGGGGCCAGAATGAGCTGGGACTCATAAAATGAGAGAATTCAAAAGTGATGGCATTTTTAATACCAGCAGCTTCGGCACATTTCAGTTTCAGTAGTAGTTTTTCCCATTTAATTGGCGGAAAACGAAACGGCATATCACGGTCAAAGGATTCACTGTTAGTCCACATTTCAATGCCATGTTTATCGGCAAGAGCTTTATTTATCTTCAATACATCAGCCAGTTCCCAATAGGCGACGTGTCCATCCTGGAAGGCAATAATATCAACAATACCTGATACGCGCCCCATGATCTCATCCCAATCTTTTTGATGTTTATTAAAATCAAGATCATGGGCTCCGGCTTCGCCTTGACGCCAGGCTTTACGCCCCAACATGCCTGGCGAAATCAGAATTGGTAAACCGTTAGAAATAGTTTTACAGTGCTGCCCCAATTCAATAAATTCATCAACAATTACCGTTTCATTCGTTGAGATCTCTTTCGACATATACCAGCCTTGGAATGCCTGACGATGCCCATATTTTTCCCATATTTCAGTAGCAATACGTTTATCCAAATCAATTTCACGTTCAAAATCAATTGAATTATCAACCCAATTACGATGGCCGACATAGGTTCCGACCATAAACTTCATACCATATTTTTCGGATAGCATCAGATACATATCAATCAGATCAACTGGTGGCTCATGGCAATTACGTTCCTGCATGAGAATTGCGGATGGATAGGTGATCCACTCTTCCAAACCGCAGCGAATCATGACTACGGTTTCAATGCCGATCGCCTGCATGGCTTGAAAATCTTTATCCCATTCAGCAAAACCCCAGTTCTGATGGGGGATGTCGGTGCTGATCTCATCTAAAAATGTTGCAGTTATTTTCATTATTATAATCCTATTTCTCTAAAACTAAAACTTTATAGCCATTATTAAAGTGACCGATTTTGATAGTGAATGAGCCAGACTTCACTGAAGCTAACTGTTTTTCAGTAAAATAATCCTTGACCTTGCTTGCTTTAATGCCATTAAGAGTAATTTTCACCTGCTGATCTTTGTCAGCGAAGTTAGCTAAGATTAGGTAGTGTTTCCCCGCATGAGTACGTTCACCAATAGCAATTGTATCCTTTTGCGCCTGTGGAATATTGGCACTCCAGTCAGTTGCCTGCGGCTCTCTAATAATTGGTAACATTTTATCTATTTTAGCAAATACTCCATTTTGACCTTTTATCGCCGGTGCCCAGTAGTTCTCTCTGAAATCTTTTTTAGAACCGTTATGAGTGGTTCCGCCACGCCAAAATTTCAGAGCTTTTCCCCCACCGATAATGCCTTTGAAAAGCATAGGAATAAATGTCTTACGATAGTATGCTTGCATTTGAATGACCGAAACTGGTGCTTTTTGTTTATGAATGGTATCAAGAAAGCGTAAAGTGTCAACAGGTTTATAGCGCAGATCAGTATCTTCTCCATGTTGACCAACATATGAGCCGGTAACATCCATAAAGTTGCTATGCGAACTCTTTTGATTACGTGCCAGCCCTTCGCCAACACCATTAAGAACAAAAATAGGTCTGATACGCTTTTTACCAGTAATATCTTTATCATTTTCATCAATCCATTTTGCTGTTGCTTTTTGTTGCGCGTAATATGCCATTTCAGCACCTTCATTGTCATAAGTGTACATGATTATGCTTGTTGGCGATAATGAGCCCTGCTAGATTCAAGTTTGAAGTGCAACAAACAGTTTATCATAGTATACTTCATAAGGCGTAAAAAATCCAAGCGATTTACGTGGTCTGTGGTTTAATTCATTCATAATTTTTTCCAGTTTACTCCTGTTTACATTTTTCAGTGATGTCCCTTTTGGGAAGTATTGTCTTATCAAGCCATTGGTATTCTCATTCAATCCTCTTCCCATTGACCGGGTTCCGCGATATTATATAATATTTCGCGTGATTTACCTAAATTTCCTCTAGGCGTTACTTTGAAAAATATATTCTGCCCTCTTGCAGCACCAATATTTTCATATAAACACCTAAAGTGTAGCGTTTACCTTTTTCCAGATGAAATGGTGGGGTAGTGAATGGTTTACCATAAACCGCTTTGCCTTGACCTTCCAGTTTAGCACTGCCACTGCCATCGTTTGTGTGTGAGTCTTTAGCATAGGAAAATCCATCTATCATATTTAAATTATTTTTATCTTTAAAGAATTGTGGATTTTTACCTTTAAGCAGGTTTGTCGATAAAACTTTTCCATTACGATTTTGTTTCAAAGATTTCTGTCCGTTCCCTGCTGTAAGGTAGCTGCTGGATAAAACGATAGTCGCCAATGCCAGACAACCCACTATTTTAGCACCACTTTTTTTGCATGAGGTCGCACCTGCATGCGACTTCTTCGAGGATAATCTTATTTTTTTTGCCATGTTAAACATAATATAATACCTTATTTTTTATTATTGTCCCAAATTCTGTGATACAACTTTATAATTCCCAATGTCGAATATGATATTGCCTATTTTACTAAAACCAACTACAGGATTTACCTAATAAGGATATAATTATGAGAGGAAACTTAGTTGCAATCAATAAATTTTAAAATCTGCCATATTTTTTACCGGCCTCATAAAGTGCTTTCAAGTTTTCCACGGGGGTGCATGGTGCGAGATTGTTTGCCGCAATTAAAATAAATCTTTTTCCTTCAAGGACCCCGGATTCACAGATTCGCTTCACTTCTGCGCCTATCTGTTCCGGAGTTCCGTCTTTCACTAACATGATGGTCGGGCCGCCGTTAATCTGAATATCCGGGCCAAGTTCCTGACGCAATTTGCCGTGGTCAACGGGAAACCCGGTGTCAAAAGACCTAACATTAAATTCATCCGCCAGGAATTTAAAGTGATGGGTAGCATCCCCGCAGAGATGAATAGAACAGCCGCGACCATCATAAAATTCATCAAAAAGTCGTTTTTGATATGGCAGCACAAATTCTTTAAACTGTTCAGGTGAAATCAATGCTATCGAATCATCGGCATAATTAAAGGCCCCTTTATATTTCCTATCACCTTTATAATCTGGATCATTATCCCATGCCCAATCACGATGAACTTTCATTCTGGCAATGGTTGTGCGAGTTACAAAGTCCATTAAATCATGGTAGTATTTGGGGTTTTCATACATGTCGCACATCAATTCAACGCTGCCCCTTAATTTTGTCGCAATAGTAAACAAGCCGCCTGTGCTCTGTAAGGGAAACGAGAGTGGGATGTCGACGGGTCTTCCGTTAAATTCATATCCGGAATCGCAGATTTTTTTCATTTGAGTCAGCATTTCCATCGCTTTTTTTACAAAATCGCCAATGCCCCAAAAGGGATCAAGATCATCCAGTTGGTAAATAAGCTCCGGGTTTTCGTGAAATATTTCTTTTGTGTCCGGCACATCTTCGTCATCAAAAAAGGTGAATTCTCCTCCATACCATGCCTGACAATATGAATTCTGAAAATCCAGACCTACCGTCCACTTGTCCTTCGGGAGACCCATTTCTCTATCGCATATCATATGCTGTCTCTGGTATAATTGATATTCCAGTTGACATTCCAACTGGGCTTCAGCTTTAGTAAAAAAGTCTTTGAATGAAAATCTCGTTTTGTTTATTGCGGGGTTGCTTATAAGGTTGCGAACACTGCCGCCTATTACAACAGGGACTCTTTCATGTTTATTCTCATCATAATCACGCCATAGTTTTTCAACCTCGGCGTTATGCTGCTTATAATCAACTTTGTCGTGTAAATAAAAACTCATAATGATTTCCTTTCCTTTTATTTTTAATACTGATTTTTAATTGTCCTCTATCAGCATACCGGAGAAACTTCAATACCGGGAATGCTCCTCAAAGAGAACTTAAAACGGTTAATAGCTCGATCATTGGTTTCCTCCATCCATTGCAGAAGGCAATGCACCAGGGTTACAACATCCTCCCTGTATTCAGGGTCATTTACTAGGTTTTTGGTTTCATGGGGATCCTTGTCTAAATCATATAGTTCTGACTCGCCGCAGTTATTAAACCCGTATTTCAGATTTTCTTTACGGATAGTCCTTTGAGTAATACCGTTGTTGGCAAGTCCGTTAAATTCCGTTACAACGAAATCCCGCCACTTTGCCAGTCCGATAATCCAGAATATCTGGAGCAAAGCCATCATCCGGTCTAGGGCGAAATTTACCGGTCCAGCCAAAACGACGAGCGCTACACCATGGACGGCGCTCCCATTGCGGACCGCGAAACGGATCTCGACAGTCATAAATCTCATCAAGTAGTGAAGCATGCATTCGATTCCGAATCTCTGTATGTTTCGGATTATCAATTAAATTATCCATTTCTGCCGGATCATCTTTAAGATTATACAATTCATCCTTATCGGATAATAAATTTATCACAAGTTTATAATCGCCTGACATCCAACACCTTATAGGCTGAAACCCTGTAAAATCATGATCTACTTCATAACGATTAAATTCAATCATAATTTCCCGTTCACTACCATCATACTGACCAATTAAGCGCGGCGCGATACTACGTCCATCCAAAAATGGTGGAATATCCAATCCGGCAAGTTCCAACATACCTGGCAGTAAATCCAAATGGCTTACAAGCGCGTTATCCACCTGCCCCTGGTCAGTTCCCTCAGGTTTACGAATAATCAAAGGAATATGCGTAATCTCTTCATACATGGTCGGTCCTTTGGTGTTCATGCCATGTGAACAGAAAGGATCACCGTGATCCGATGTGTAAATGATCCAGGTATTCTCAGGAGTATACTCTTTTACCGCATCAATAACCCGACCGATTTCATTGTCAATAAAACTGTTGCATCCAAAATAGTTAGGCATGATATGCTTACCTGAAGGTACACGAGCAGGACAAGCCGCAGCCCATTCTCGATGGTGATCAGGTTTGTTGGCAAGATTATCAAATGCGTTCGGTCCAACATCATGTTCATAATCCAGAAAAGGCTCTATGTATTCCGGCGGACAGGTTGACGGTCCATGTGGCTCATCATAGGAAACCACTAGTACAAAAGGTTTGTCAACATTCTGCTGTTTTCTCAGAAAGTCAACTCCGCGGTTTGAGACTCGATGTCCCCAAGTGAATTCTGCTGTAACCCCATGTTTCTTCAGTCCTTCATATCCGCCAAAATTAGAGCGCCATGATGAAATTTCTTCATCCGCAAGCTCATTAATATAACATCTACCATCAAACCAGTATTCCGGATCCCAACCGTCCGGACAAATACCGGTATCAAAATAATCATGTCCAGATAAATGCCATTTACCGGTATAAGCAGTGTTATAACCTGCGGATTGGAAACGCTGTCCCATGGTTTTCATAGTATCACCCAGTGCTAGATGATTACCCCATGCGCCAGTGGCATGAGGATAACAGCCAGTAAAAATTCCCGCACGTGCAGCAGTACAGACTGGTTGCGAAGTATAAGCCCGTGAAAACCGAATACCTTCAGATGCCAATTGATCCAGACAGGTAGTGCGTAATTCAGGTCGCCCATAACAGCCGACCATATTAGCTCCCTGCGTATCAGTCATTATAAAAACAAAGTTAGGTTTCATTATAAATTCCTGTATTATTCCCTTTTTTATAAATCTATTGCTTTATTTTTGCGAAAAGATTCATCTGCCGCAAGAACAATGCGCAAGGTGTCTCACCGTAAGCTCCAAGAGCTGATAGTCGATGTTGATCCGTCATAATAAATATAATATTGGGCTGTTCATTCATTTTTACTTCCTCAATTATGGGTTTTATAAAACAATTTAACCCGTATCACCTGTTTGGTTAGTTTAAAATTAAATCCTTAATGAAACACTACTGAGCCAATTTCAAAACTATTGGCTTCCTTTTGTTAAAATTTCATTTTTCACGCGCCAAAACAATTTTGACACGTCCGATGCGGCTTTTTCTTAAAAATTCCGCCAAAATCCTAATTTTTGCGTATTAACCTCCTGTCTCGAATTTTCGAGTTCTACTTATTTTTAGTTTTTGGCGGATTCAAACAACAAGTGCAACACTTAAAAAATGACAAAAAAGGAAAAGCAGGTTATATTGTTTCTTCCCAAAAACGTCAACAACAAAGGAGTGTTGCAGATGAAATACAACCAGCTTTCCCGAGAACAAAGATACACTATTTATTGTTTATTGCAAAAGAAATTATCAAAATCAAAGATAGCGGAAATCATAAGCTGAATCCGCCAAATCATAAAGTACCGTTGCCCGTTCTGAAGTCATTTGCATCAACGGAATTGCAACTTGGCTGTCGTGAGGAGAAGCTGAAGTCAAAACAGCAGCCAGCGGAACTCCGCCATCCGCTAGGGACAAATGCAATTTATAGCCACACCAATATTCAGTTTTTCCTTTGCTGTTTTTCTTTCCGCCCCAATCACAACCTCGCGGCAAATCAGCAAGATTCTCTTCAAGGCTGCGATTCGGTTGAATCTCAAGTCGCCGGGTTTTTACTTCAGCAAGTTCCTGTTCTTTCATTGCCGCAAGTTCGGCTTTGCTTTTGCGACCACGTTTCTTTTTTTTCTTGGCTTTTTTCGGAATGTTTTTCCTGCAAGATTTTTCACGCCCGTTAATCGCCGTTGAATCCATGCTTACATGACCCACAAGCTTTTTCTTATAATTTTCTTTGACCACAGTTTCAAGCATTTTATCAAGCAAGTTGAGTTCAGCAAACTCTTTGAAAGCACGAGAAAAAGTCGCTTCTGAAGGTAC
Source organism: Victivallaceae bacterium (assembly GCA_021647315.1). GTDB lineage: Bacteria > Verrucomicrobiota > Lentisphaeria > Victivallales > Victivallaceae > JAKIUY01. Next base: position 3,519 of record JAKIUY010000103.1, on the reverse strand, counting down.
TTGAGAATAAAATTCCCATCCGCAAAGCTGTCTCCAGGTCGAATTTCCTTTTAAATTGTCAATCAACACCTTGGTTGTCGGTAAATTGTAAACCGACTTGAGAAAATATGCCAGCAGCAAATTTTCCCGTTTTTTCAGTCGACGCCCCAAGTCCACACCAACTTAAAGGCCCAGTTATGAACCTTGCTGGTTTTACCAGCTCAATTATCCGCAGAAATTCCTGCAATTTAGCAGTTAATTCGCCAATTTCTTCTTCCACCATTGGAAAAAGCCGACTTTAAATGTTAAAGTATAGCTCTGATAGATTGTTCATACTTACCTCTTAGTTAATGTTTGAGGTTAATATGAACTTTCTATCTGACTTTTTCAGGTCAAATTTAATTAAATACTTTTGAAATTAGCTCTGTTTCTTGTTTTTTAAAGATTGCTATTTCCTGAAGCATATATGATTTTTATGTAATTTTCGGGTATTATCGTGTTATAAACCCGCACTTCATCTACCTTACCTTTCAAGTAATGGCTTACCCATTTGCCGATATATGCGGTTGCCGTGCCTCCAATAGAAGTGGACGAATAAGAACTGATGTCGGCATTGTTCACGGCTATCTGGTTTCCGTCAATGTAAAATTTAACATCCCCTTCCCGATCAGCAATAACTGCCAAGTGATGCCAGTTTCCGTCCATAACCGTTGTCGCCTGTGAATTTGTCGTCCTGGGATACAGCCTAGTTGTTCCATCACTGATCTGAAAGTAAAATGTCCCAGTTGAATTTTCATATACCAAGGTATAACCTTCATCGGTTGGACTGGTGGCACCTTTGGTAAAAATTCCCTGATATCCGGTAGAACCGTTATTCTGCATTTTTATCCACATCATGATGCTCATATTATTCGACTGCATCTGCAGAGATGGGTCACTACCGAGGTTAACATAATCATTAAATCCGTCCAGGCTCAACGAGTTGCCAAATACTGCGTCAGAAGTATTTATGGCTGCATTGCCAGATAAAGTACCGTCGTTCAGTTCGCAGTAATCACTGCCGTTACTGTCGAAAGGCCACAATCCTACAGTAACTGACGGCACGTTGAAAGTCGAATTTTCAATATGGGAAAGCATTTTTATATAATTAGCGGACAATGTTTTGTTGTAAACCCTTACTTCGTCAATTCCGCCTTTCATGTAGGAGCTTACCCATCTACCAATGTATGCGACAGCGGAACCATCAATTGACAACCCGGAAAAGGAACTGATATTATTGTTTTCCGCTGTTACTACTGCTCCATCAATGTAGAATTCAACGTTACCGCTCCGATTGGCAACAATTGCAATATGGTGCCAATTTCCGTCCATAAGCGTTGTCGCCTGTGAGTTTGTCGTCCTGGGATACAGCCTAGTTGTTCCATCACTGATTTGAAAGAATAATTTTCCAGTTGAATTTTCATATTCTAAGGTATAACCTTCATCGGTTGGACTGCCGGCTCCTTTGCTAAAAATCCCCTGATATCCAGTTGAGCCGTTATCTTCAAGCTTTATCCATAAAGTCAGACTGAAATCATCAGACTGAATCTGTAGAGAAGAATCATTGCCCAAGTTAACATAGTCGCCATTGCCGTCCAGCGTCAACGCATTCCCTGAAATGGTTGCGTCACCGTATAGTGTACCATCATTGATTTCGCAACCATCGTAGGCATTGCCATTGAAAGACCAAGCTCCGCTGGCATCACTGAATGAACCAATACGCATCACTCCAATGTCTATGGAGTTCCCCAGTGAATAATCAGAGTTCAATTGCAGGCTCTGGAATGCATTGTTACGGAACACGTTATTATTAGTACCGGAGTAATATTCGAATTCGCCAACATCCAGTGCGCCGTAAGAGAGAAAACGGATAACATCTTGACTAGAATTGCTGTAAAAAACATTGTTTTCAATAAAATCATCCTGATAACAGCCCGGATATGAGGTGTCGAACATTAACGCGGTATGCGTGTTATATGTCGGCAGAGCATCATGACCACAGTTATAAAAAATATTGTTATTAACCTCAATTCCAGGTTTTTCAACCCAGTGTAGTGTGCCAGGAAATGTATTCATATTAATTGCAGCTTCTGCTGTGTTGGCAAAAATATTATTGTATATGTATAAATATCTGGACTCTCTGGTACCGGATGTGCCTTGAGTATTGATTGAAATGCCCTGTCCGACGCCATACCCTTTATAAGTATTGTTTCTTCTTGTATCAAAAATGTTAGAGAAAATGTAGTTGTCACTGCCTCCGAGCTGACAGGTAGTCGGGGTATCGTATATGGTATTGTTGTAAATCAGATTGCCTGTGCACTTCCCTTGAACGCCTGTGCATTCCCAGGCACGTCCATAACTGATATTTCCAGCAGTGAAGTAGTTATTGTAGACCTCATTATCATGTGTGCCTGCCTGAGTATCAAGAGTAGCGGCTATATTCACTCCTGAATGCCCCCAGTTCTTAAATTGATTATTATATATCTTATTATTTCTTCCCTCCAATAATTGAACACCATCACCGATAAGGAAGTATTCGAAATCAGGATAAACCGCACTGAATTTAGAAGAAATATCATTGTCATAAATATTTACATACTGGTTATATTGTGTGCTGCTCGCAAAAAACCTTATACCATGATAGCTAGTGCCGATATTGCAATCATGAATATTAATGTTTTGAGCACCTTTAAGCAATATGGCTCCATCAGCACCGCCTCTTATATCAAGGTCTTTAATTTCTATATAAGAACTATCATATATTCTAATAATATTAGCTCCTAGTAATATTTTTATGCTGGAATAAGCACTTGAAGGTGACGTTGTAGAATGCACATAGAGTTTGCTATTATCATAAAACCATGGGTAAGATGAAGATAAATCTGTGATGTCACCGGGACCGGCAGCACTCATTTTTTCAATATTATTAATCCACACCCGGCGTGGATCCCATGAAACATAAGAACATGACCAGACATTGTTCCCTTCATCTGTCCAAGTCTTACTGTTTGCAATCAGGTCATATTTTCCATCAATTATTGGTTTCTCTCCTGTTCCGTAGGCGCCAATAACGATTGGATTGGTTGAAGTCCCGGAGGATGCAAGATACAGCATCCAACCATTCGGATTCATTGTTGAACCACGTTTAATTAGTATCTGGTCGCCTGCTTGAAAATTCGCAGCATTTTGTTGAACAGGCATTGATGTTTTCCATGCGCCCGTGTCCTGTGATGTTCCCAGATTATTATCATTTCCGTTGTCGTAATCGATGTAGTAGTCAGTTGCTTTTGCAGTAATACTTAAAATAAGTATAAGTATAGCGACAGTAAAAAATTTAGAAAAATAGGCCATTTTGTATCTCCTGGTTTTAGTGATGGTACTGTCAACCCTTACCTATGGTTACAGACCTATTTTCTTACTTAAAATCAATAAAAAACAGAGAAAAACCGTCTTCCCCCTTTTTTATTGCGCTTTTTGATATAAAATCAAGAGAGGTTCCCA
>JAKIUY010000102.1 GCA_021647315.1 Victivallaceae bacterium | reverse complement strand
TGCGGTGTCTGCGGCGCACCCGGCACTGGACAGACGGCGGTATTATCGGATCCAAGGAGTTTATTCTTAATGTGGCGGCACATTTTGTTAAAGACAAAGAAAAGCTGCTGAAAAAGCAGTTCAGCTGCGGCATGACTGATACCGGGGAATATCTGTACTGCTTCAAACGGTTAAATATTTAATTTCTTTGGGTTGTCAGTTCTACTGCGTAAAGGGCACCGTTGTCGCAGCTTTGTCTACCGTGTCTCACGCGGAGCCGTAATAACATACTCACGAGACGGCTATGCTGCTCTGCGGAAAAGTGGTGAAGCATCACCGCACTCACAAAATATACTTATTCGAGGCAATTGCAAAAGTCTCCACTGTATATTTTTAATTTTGAACGGCATCTTTTTATTTACGGCAGTGATAGACGAATGCCGGTGGCATGTTGTGCCAGATTACCCGTGATTTTCTCACTTCTGAAAAATGGTTGTCAAGTTGCTTTTTAAACTTACGAGCTGCTGGAAGGAGAGTGCCTTGAAGATAGGCGAACGTGGTAAAATAGCCGCCTTTCGGTAGGCATTCAACAATTGCGTCCAGAATCTCATTCTGCACCTGGAACGGTAGTGACGCCCATGGCAAGCCTGAAATTACGCAATCAGCCTGGGTTAACTTCTCATGTTCAAGCAGCTGTTTCAGATTAGCCGCACTGTCATTGTAAATTTTGACATCAGGTAATTTCCTACTGAAGCTTTTACAAATTGATTCATTGAGTTCAATAGCGAAAAAATGGGCGTTATCATGCATATTAGCAATAATCTGCCGAGTAACAACGCCAGTCCCTGGACCAAGTTCAACCACAGTCTTAGCTTGTTCGATATTAATCCCTTTGACCAGTTCACGGCATAAAGCTGTAGAGCTGGGCCATACAGTGCCGACTGTTTTCGGATTTTTTAAAAAATGTCTGATCAAAACAAAGCTCATAAAGTGCTATAATCCTTATTTAATGCTGAATATCTGAGGTAACCGGATCATAATGCGGGTGGGGTGCATTTGGCGTTCTCATGCCACCACCTAAAGATATTGCTGGAGCACAGTCGCATTCCAATCTGATAACCGGACAGAGTGCTGGAGCTGTTTCCGGTAATCCTTCCATGACTACTTTACCATCCAGCTGGGTGAATTTCACCTCTTCATCACTGCCAAGTATGATAATACGGTTGACTTTGCAGTTCAAGCCAGCCAGTACCTGTCGTTCACCGCCCCAGAAACGGATAATATGGTAAAGGTTATTGCCTTTGGCGGTGAATGGCCCCTGACCAACCCAGTCTGAACGATGAAGTGCTTCTCTTTCTCTCAAGCCAAAAACAAACAGATCAGTATCAAATATACATTCACTATTCTGTTTCATCCATTTGCCAACGGTTTTAAGAATGTTAACTGAGGCTTCAGGAATCGAACCATCACCTTTAGGCCCGATATTAAACAGCAGATTACCGCAATTGGAAGCGGCGCTGACCAGTAAAGCAATAATCTCTTCCGGCGACTTCCACTCATTATCGCCGACATGGTAACCCCAGTGTTCGTTGAATGTCAGACAGCCTTCCCATGGACGCCACGGCGTCGGCGCACTCATGTGACCTTCAGGCGTTGCAAAATCGCCCGGCAGGCAATTGCGGCCATTAAACAGAATATGCGGCTGTATTTCGCGTACCATCTCATTCATTTTGACCGACTGCCATTTATCGGCAGTAAAGGGCCACCAGCCATCGTACCACATAACATCAATCGGATTGAATTTGGTTGCCAGCTCTTTGATTCTGGCGTGGGTATTGGTGATAAAAATTTCGTAAGCTTCCGGAGTCTCCAATGCAGCTGTCGCATCCGGTTGATCCATCCAGTTATTGAGACTGTGATAAAGGGCAACTTTAAGATCTCGTTCGCGGGCGGCATCAACAAATTCCTGGACCAGGTCACGTCCACAGACCTGCATTGAATTAAAATCAGTCAGTTCGGTATCATACAATCTAAAGCCATCATGATGCATAGTGGTCAGATTAACATATTTCATGCCCGCTTCAACCGCCAGGTCACAGATTTCAGCAGCATCAAATTTATCAGGGCGAAAATCATTGGCCAATTTACGATACACGTCAGGAGTAATTCTTTCGCGGTTCATAACCCATTCGCCATGTCCAAGCATACTGTAAAGGCCATAATGAACAAAAAGTCCGAAACGCGCTTTAACAAACCAATCTAATTTTTTATCGTAACTCATTTTTTTAACTTAATTCCTTTAAATATTTGAAATATTTACTACTACTCTCCTAGTTACGCCAGCCAAAGCGTGGTAAACTAGTAGATTGCCCTGCTTTGCTGCGGGTGTTTAGGTGCGTACCAGCTCTCTAAAGCTCGCAGAGACACCGCATAAAGGCGGAACTACAAACAAAATCACACCAATGTTTTAATATTAATCATTAACCTCTTCCCATAATCACTTCTATCTCAAGTTTTTTGCCCGACATTATAGGTAGCACCGCATCTGATGAAATGTCACAGCCGTTTACTTTAACTGATTTTACGCCGGATGCAACATGTTCAGGGTTTTTTACTTGAATATTATAGATTGTTTTACGGAACGTACGTTGAACTCTAAAGCCATTCCACTCCGGATTAATGCAGGGTGAAATACGCAGACCGTCAATGCCGGGTAGAATGCCAAGCATATAATCGAGGGTGCTTCTGAACATCCAGGCGGCGGTGCCACTCAACCATGAATGACTGCCTTGACCGTAGGTTTCGTGTTCATCCGAAGTGGTGTATTGCGCATAAACATACGGTTCAACCTGATAACGTTCCTGATCAAATGACATCGGAGCGATTTTTTCGTAAAGTTCCAGTGCGCGTTTACCGTTTCCAGTCAAACATTCAGCCATGATTGCCCAAGTTGTGGTATGGTTAAAAATAGATGCGTTCTCTTTTTTGCCCCAGACGCAACGGGTAATCAAACCAATCTGGTCATCAACTTCGTGATATGCGGGAGCCAGCAGTTTTGGTCCAAAATCGGTATCGAGGTGTTGTTTTACCGCATCGAGTACTGCTCTGGCGCGTTCTTTTCCCGCCACACCGGAAATTACTGACCAAGTCTGCGGGTTGAGATAAATTTTGCCATTACTGCATTTATGGCTGCCGAGAATTTTACCATCAGAGCAGACCGCCCGGATATACCATTCCCCATCCCAGGCATGTTGATTCAAAGCTCCGGTAATATTCTCGAGTAACTGTTTCAGTTCAGCTCGGCGTCCTGCCATATCATTTCGGCAGGATAAAATTTCACTCAACTGTTTCAGGTTGTAAGCATAAAACATTCCAGCCCAGACACTCTCGCCCATACCGTCGCTGCCACCGACAAAATCCAGCGTATCATTCCAGTCGCCTTTGCCGAAGGTCGGAATACCATCCGCGCCCAAATTATCTTCAATAAACTGGACTGAAGCAAACAGATGTTCAAGAAAAGTTCCATTTTTTCCGTCATGAAACGGGATTGCTTCGTCCAGCAGCGTGAAATCTGCGGTTTCTGCCAGGTAATACCATGCCGCGGTAATCAACCACAACGGATCATCTTTATGTCCGGTGAATTCTCCTTCGCCTGAAATGGGGTGATAACAGTGCATGCAGGTGCCGTCAGCGCGCTGGTAATGGGCAATCTGGATGATCCGTTTGCGCACCAAGTCGGGTTCAGGAATGACTGTACTGATAATATCCTGTAAACTGTCCCGGAAACCCATGCCTCGGGTTACACCCCAGTGGTAATATGAGGCATTGCGCGAATTGACAAAAGTAACCTTACCCTGATACTGATTCCAGATATTGAGATAGGTGTTTATGATGTCGGATGGCGTATCGACCTGAACATTTGAGGTGTAGTCATGCCAATACCGTTTAACCGCCGCCAATTCCTCGGCAACTGCATCCGGGGAACTGTACTTGCTGACCAGTGCTGCTGCTCCGCTTTCCCAACCGGAGTGTTCGAATGATTCCTGCCCGCGTTCAACCAAGGTCGACTCATCTTTGTCTGCGGCACCCAGCATAATATGAAATGAAACCGTTTCACCGGGAGCCAATTTAACCGTGTGTTTAATGCATGAAACCAAGTTCCCTGATGATACCGGGATTGATGCCAGTTTGCCGTCAATTATGCCCTGTGGAGTCGATTCGTCACCATAATTGCCGAAGAAAACTTCGCGTTCTCCTGCATACTCTTCAATTGGCAGACTTGATGACATGAAGGCAGTTTTATCCCATGAGTTGTTTTCCTGAATATTGGCACTACCGCCAGTGACCCAGTAGGTTTTTGTGGAATAGACAGTATTATCCGCCAGTTTATACCAGAGGCGGTTGAAATGCTGATCATTGGGCTTGTTAATCAGATCAATCAGCGCGTGACCGAGACACATTTCGGCAAATGGATAAATTTCCAGTTCCTGTGTGGTTGTGCCATTATTGGTCAGTTTTACCTGCCAGATTTCCAATGGATCATCTAAAGGCACAAAATAGGTAGCGGTGGCGGCAATATTATGATAATTGGCTTCAAATACGGTGTACCCCAAACCGTGGCGAACCTGATAGCATGATTTATCTTTGGTGGTCGGCTGCCACGACAGGCTCCAGAAGTCGTTATCATCACGGCTCTTCAAATAGATATAGCGTCCGGGACGATCCTGCGGCAGTGAGTTGTAACGCCAACGGGTCACCCGCCCGTCTCTGGGGCAGTCGATAAAAGAGTAGCCGCCAGCATTGGCACTGAGCAGTGAAACATATTGTCCACTGCGGTTATAGAGATAGTTTATCCATGGACGTGGCGTATCGGGGCTGGTGATGATAAATTCACGTCGGTCTTCAGAGAACTTTCCGTACTGCTTAGTCATAATAACTTTTCCTTAAAAATATAAAATTGGTCTTGATATAGGCAAAACTGCAAATAAACATCGAACTTATATTAATTCGGCCAATAATCACGTTGCCTGAATCCAGCAGGCATAGCACAAGATGGACACTCACTTGATGCAGGCGGGACGCCTGTTCCAGACTATGTAAATTGCCTTATTCTAAAGAGGCAATCACCTCTAAATTCAATATTATGGCTTCAGTTTCTTGAGTAATTTAGCTGGATTGCCACCCCATATTTCATAGTCACCGACATTTTTGGTTACTACTGCATGAGCACCGATAACTGCGCCTTTGCCGATAGTTACCCCTTTCATTATCAGGGCATTTGAGCCGATAAAAGCCTTATCCTTGATCTCAACTGGTTTACTTGGGATATTGATATCTGCTTTGCGTTCGTCAAAATCAATCGAATGAAAGTCGGTATCAAAAATCCGGCATCCGGCACCGAGCGCAACATCATTACCGATGATGATCTGTTCCCGGGCGCAGATAATAACATTTGAAATACCGCACCGGTCACCAATCTGAATCAGTGCGTTATCGCCTTTAATCAGCAGGATGGTTTGGTTTCCACCGACCGGATTTGCTTCAACGCTGGAATTGATAGTAGTATTTTCGCCGATCTTAATTCGGCCGTAAGCGGCAAACAGGGCAATTCGCAACCGCCCGTTGATGGTTGGAAATTTTTTGTATTCAACTTTGTGCTTCGCCAACAGGCGATGATTATAGTAGTTGTCAAACAGTTTCATGATTTTTTCTTTCCGGTTTATGCACAAGTGCATTCTTTTAGCTAGACGCTGCTCGAAATGGTTTTCGGAATACCGAAACCTTTTCAAACATCGTCTGCGTCCTCAAAATTAAAATTTTGCGGCTAGTTTTTATAAAAATATTTTTAATGCCTCAATTTCAAAGAAAATTCTTTGAAATTAATATATACGGAGCGGAGAAAAGCCTCTGTTTTCCGCGATGCTGAAAATTCAAAAGACTTTTCGAGTACCGTCTATTTAGTAAATTATAAGATAACCCATTAGTATACCCCGTATATAGAGATTTAGCCAACTTCATTTCGCATTGTGGAACACTATCTTTCAGTTTTTTCAACCTAAATTAGGAAATTATTACGCTACGCTTCATCTGTCACTTTCTCCGTCGCTCTGCGAGCTATGGCAAACAGGGTGATCGGGTAGGTATTTTCAGCCGGTATTTTACGACATCCCTGGGGCACTCGTAGAGGACGAAGTAAACCCTCTAATCCCCTTTGCGCCTAGTATAACCCTATAAAAAAAAGTTGACATTTTTCCTTTGCATGATTTGTCATTATCCGAAAATCCATTATTGTAGATAGACATAGATAGTTTTCATGCAAATCTTAAGCGAATATGTTTACCTAGAGGTAAAAAAATATCAACAACTACCTAAAAGTAATAAAAGTGAAGAGTGTCGCACTGATTGTAGCATTGGTGATTATCGGTTTGTTGCTGATTTCGGCAGTAAGTTTTGTTGCTAACTCTATTTTGGATAAACGGGCATTACTGAATGCGGCTAATTCTGCAGTGGCCCGCAGTCTGGCACGTTCCACGGTCACCCGGGTGTTAAGTATGCTTGAAGAGTATGATGTGGGCAATTTACATAGTACATCTCCGGACAAACTGGTTGACATGATTGACCGGCTGAATACCAAGGACTTTTTTATCTGGGATAGTACATTATATGGTAACTTAACTTGGGAATTGGTAAAATCACAGGATCAGAATGATAATCGTATCATCGGTCGGGTTGCTTATGTAGTTTCGCCGGGCAGCGGTATTGATCCGGCGGCCTGTGTCGCGCCGGGCCAGAATGAAGGTCTCTATCCGGAAAAACGGCTCGGGGCAAGCATGGCTGACATTAATCTGCGTTCACTGGGCCCGCTTCTAATTGATCAAACTCTCGGACTTAAATTAAGTTATAGTGATGTTGCCGGCGGTAAACTGCCGATTACGGCGATTCTTCCCGGTGCCTGGGTTGACTATGACACCCTCTTTGCCCGTGTAGCCCCGGTAGGTGCAGCACAGGTGAATCTGATGAAAAATTGTTTTATTATTGATCCTCCGAAAGACCGGGAACTTTTCTGGCTTGACAAAGACAATAACCCGATAAACAGTGAAGCGACAGAACTTTTCAACCGTTTTAATTTGAATAAATCTCAAGTTGCATGGAACAACATGTCACTTGCCACTCTGCTTTCTGATGCAAAATTACATGATGATAAATCACCTAATGCCGGCGGTCTGCCATGGCTGGCATATTTTGGCAAATATTGGGATGGCAAGACTTTTGTTGATGACGAATCACAGAAGGGAACTTTCCCAAATGTTGCCACTCGTCGCTTGCAAATCGCCGCGAACTTGAAAGATTACTGTGATAATGACGCTGATGCAAAAGGGGTCATTCCCAGCGTACCGGTACCGACGACTGATGTTGACCCGGCCGAATGGAATAATATTAATAAAAACGGTCCGACCTATACAGGCAATGAACGTTTGCCGATTCTCAACGAAATTTCCGGTTATATTAAAGTTGTACCGAAAAAACATGCTCATGAGATGTGGGTCTGCACCGATGGGGCAATCTCGGCTGAAATAATCAATCTGTATGGGGTTCCGTTCACCAAAGAGACTAAAGTTACAGTTTATGGCACTTACCAGTTCTCAATCCAATTCAAACAGCAAAAAGATAAAGTATGGCAGTCATCCAGCCAAAAAGGCAGTTTCAAAAAAGTGATTGACCTTTCTGACACCAATATCTCCTGGACTGCGGATAATGCCACGGCAATCTATGATACGGTCGGTAATGGTAAAAAGAAAGATGAAATTACCATTTCTGCCAATGGCTATAAAATGTCATGGGCTGACGCTTCGGTCGATTTCCTTGATTACAATGAAACAAAATTTAAAATGGATCCGGGCAACGGCTTCTCTTCGGTCAAAATATACGATGCGAAAATGACTATTGCACGTGCCGTATTGGAATATGGCGGCAAAAATATCGATTTGATGATCTTTGACCGGACACCACCATTTAATAATGGGGGGTTAACAGTCAACTGGAAAGATGTCTTGATGGAAGAACATCTTGAGAACTCCTGGGGTCCAAGTTATATGTTTGCCTGTGCGGTAGCGATTGATCCACGCCAGAACCTTAATCTTGGTGACTGGCTGGCTACTGCGCCGGTAATTATCGGTTCTCCGGGGCATGCGACCCAGAAACAGGATATTGCTGTCGCTTATGCTGAGTCCGGTGGTTCAGCCGCCATGCCGAACTGTGTCGGCAAGTGGCATATCGCTGAAAAAAATCGGCTTAATCCCTATGGCAGTTATCTGGCTGACCCCGGCAGCGTGGATTATGAAAGCTATGGCGACACTGATAGTGATGGTTATGATAACGGGATTTATAATCCGGCTAATATCTCAACTAATCTGGTACGTAATGCGCCAATTAAATCACCATGGGAAATTGGCTTCATCCATCGAGGTGCTGCCTGGCAGACCATCAACCTGTCAAAATTTGATACGAAACATGCTGTCAGCTACTATGATGGTTTTACGGTCGGTAAATACACTACCGGTGACGGCAATATTCTGGATCAGATTAAAATGAACAGGGATTTGAGTAATCCGAAAAAGATTAATGTCAGAGTTTATAATGAACGGGTTTTTACTGCTTTGTTTGATCGGATTAAACTTAATTCATCCCGCTATGACTTAGCTGGAACCGTTTCCGGCAGCAATCTCAGTAATATTCCGGTCGCAGTCAGTGCACTTAACTCCTTTATTCCCAGCTTGACCACCAGAGCATCGATTATTAATGCTGGACTTAATGAAGCTGTTGGATCACCTTGCACTCTCAGCAGCGGAGTACTGGGATACCAGAAAAACGATGCGGCACGGGAAGAAATTATCGGAAAAATCGTCAATCTGGTTGAAGCCGGCAAGAAAACCGAGTATTTTAAGCTACTTGTTTTAGCTCAGGCAATTAACGATGTCGGCGGCAGTAACGGTAACAGTATTAAACTCACCAAACTGTTCAAAGATAAATCTCGTTATCTGTTTGACGCAAAACTCGGACAGTTTGACGTTGCGGTAAAAACTGTCGACGGCGAAGATGATACAATCTATGCTGATGAAATTGTGGCAGAACAGAAAATCAGTGTACTGGTACATCGTAATCAGGTAACCGGCAAATGTTCAGTTATCAGTATCAAATTTGTTAACTAGAGACACTGCTTGAAAATTAAAAATTTACGGCTGGTTTCTATATAGATATTTCAACCTGATAGAAAATTACTTCGTCTGTCACTACGTTCGGGTAGGTATTTTGACAGGATGAACAGGATAAAATAAAAATCTTGTCAATCCTGTTGAACATAACCGGCTCCGCCGGAACTAAAATCACAAGGTAATATTATGAATGTTATTTTTAAAGCCACGGTTTGTGGGTTAGCGGTTTTTTCTGTCATTTTTACTTCACAATGCTTCGCTGCCGCACCGGTAAGACAGAATAAAATAATTACCCGGCTGACGGTAACCACCCGCCTTGCTGAATGGGATGCTAAGATTCGTAACGGCATGCCGCCGTACAATCGTAAAATTGAAGACATGGATTATCGTTTTTTTGCCGCCAGGGTTGATGACTGGATCAAATCACCGGATTTGGAACTTAACAGTCATATTACTGAAGCTTGGTATATTAAACTTAAAAATAATCTGCTGACCATAGCAAAACTAATGCGTTATCTTGAATTATCCAAAGTTGACAGTAAAGGCAAGGTATCTGCTACCCGGGTGGCTAAAAAAGAGCAGGAAATGAAAAAAGCCTACAATGAGTTTACTGAACTGCGGAAAAATCCTGTCATGATCAGTCAAAAACGGCTGAAATTCCTCAAACGACAAAAAGCACTAAAAGAAAAACGCCGCAAGTAAATTCAGAATTTCTGACTTGCAAGAATTAGAGCTGACACCAAAACAGTTCGCGACCGGGATGTCGCTCCTTCTATGAGCCCGTTTAGCAAGTTCCAAAGCCTGTTTTTCTCGATTTTTTTGCAATAAAATCCCATTCCTTATTTTGGAAAATTATGCCCTCTGGCAAAGCATTCCGCCAGGGAAGCAACTGAATATCAAGCTGAATCGGAATAAATAGTGAGGAGGTACGACGAACGTTTTATGCCGAATCCGAGCCGTCCTTTCTGTTTTAGCTGCTTCGACCATTTTTTTGTTGTTTCAGAATCCGGCTGCCAGTGATACCACAGGCAGGCTAATTGAATTGCTAATCGGCGTAACTCTGTATTTCCTTGATCAATTCCTACGGTAAAGTGGTTTGACAGTTGACTTTCATACGTAATTGCGTTAATGTTATCTACATTCAAGGTGGGAGCAGCCTCCCGGCGGCGAATAGAGGTGTCAATTTCTATTTCCGATTGTTTTCAGCTATTTGAGCTTAAACTGTCAAATAGGTAAGGATTTCTGAACTTAGTATGTCATTGGCTTTCTGAATTATCCCATGGTCAGTTTAAACGGTTTGCGTTCGAGCATCTCTTCCAGAAAACTCATCATATCACGACAGCATGGGCGGCATTTCGGCCAAGTTGCTTCAAGCCAATATTCGGCAAATTCTGCCATATCAGGAACAGAGATATAGAGTGGCAAGTCACCCCCCGAGGTATATTCATGAAAAACTGCCTCAGCCGCTTTTACCACGTCATTCACGGCATTGGCTATTTCACTGAAATTCGGCAGTAACAGCAGTTCCGTGACTGGCGGCGTCAAAGCGGCATGTTCAGCGACTCTCTTCATATTGATCGCAATCCGCACTGCCGGAAACAGGGAACTGATACTGTAGAGCTGAATAATATTTTTATTCAGACAACTGACCGATGCCTCATTAAGCTGTTCTTTAATTTTATCAATACTGATGCTGATACGGCGCAGGCGTTCGGTGGAAGTGGGCAATACTAACTTTTCCAGTGCCGGAGATTCTTTATTCAGTAACTGTGATTTATAATATTTTGCCAATTCGACAAAAAGTTCAGGGGCGGCGACATCAATATGAAGTTTTGCCCCCGCAACAATAACTTTATCGGTAACGGCTTCCAGATTTCTGCCAGTCAAACCGGCATGGCGGTTGAGCAGTTGAAGCAGATAACTGCGTTCCGGTGAAAAAGTGATATGGCGTTGCCGGTGAGTACGGCGATAGCTCTCCGCAACTTCCGCAAAACCGGCATCTTCCAGAATTCCGGTAATGATTGACTCAATTTCAGTAAGTGAAAAAATCTTTTCATCGCTATCATGGGCGAGCAGGGCGTACTCAACTGCCATAACAATATCTTCAGCCACCCATAACTCGTTATTTCCGGCGGCCAGAAAACTGCGGATAATTTCGGTCTGAAACTGTTCCGCTTCAAATTCAATAACCGTTCCGTCATGATTCGCAACCATAACGACCAGTTCAGAAAGTTTTATCATCGCAGCGACCTTATTTCATCAATAAATTCATCAATATCGGTAAATTTGCGATAGACAGATGCGAAGCGGACATAGGCGACCTGATCAAGGTCACGCAGATTATCCATTACCAGCCTGCCGATCTCCATGCTGCTGATTTCCTTATCATGGTTTTGCTGGATCGCAGTATAGATGTCATCCACCACCCGGTCAATATCTTCAATCGGCACTGGGCGCTTATAGCAGGCATTTTCAATGCCGTGCCGCAATTTATCACGGTCAAAATCTTCCCTGGCGTTGGTCTCACGTTTAATAACTTTCAATTCCGGCTGAATAATACCTTCATAGGTAGTAAAACGGTGGGCACAGTTCAGGCATTCCCGCCGCCGCCGTACTCCAGCACCTTCTTTAACCACGCGTGAATCGATAACTTTATCGTCATGGCAATGACATTCAGGACAACGCATATTACTTACTCCCTATACAATTTTTTTTAATAATCTTGATTTTAATCGGCGAATTCCCAGGTTCGCTCGAGCCCGGCATAATCATAAATGGTGATACCTCTGAATGACGGGAACGATCCAGCTTTTCTGATGATATATTCAAAACCCCGCATAATATAATTCCAGTTTTTGCTATTAACCGCTTCGCCATAGGCATTGCCGTTAATTGCATCGGTATCCATTTTCATGCAAATAGTTATACTCTGCGTTTTTTTGGCATCCCGCAGTTCCGTTTCGGCCTGAAGCCGGACTTTTTTGAACTTACTGGTAAAGTCGGTAATGATTACCCGATCACTGTAAGCCAGAAATTCATTAATATCACCGGAACTCAGCTGGCCTCGGCGTTTTGCATCATGCAGAAAATGCGGGATGACCAGAATAACCTGAGTTTTCCCGGCATAACGCTTCACGGCACGAATAATTCTAAACGAATAATTCATAATCGTATCATTATCGTTGCCGATACCATATTTATCCGCGCCCCAGCTGTAAAGCAGGTTTGACGGCAGGTCAGGATTACTGTTGTTCATTTTTTCAGGCTTGACAACCAGCAAAATGCCCGCCACCCGGCCTTTTTCTGCAAATGTATCACCGGCAAAGCCGATAATATCTTCAACACTGTCCTCGGTAATATCATGTTCCCCGGCTTTACCCAGTTTATCAGCCCAGGTGAAAAAAGATACATTATCGAGAATAATCCAGACCCGGATATTGGATTGCTTCATACGACTCGCAAGGTTACGCAACTGATCACCATAGAGCTCATCTTTGTCATAACGTTTTATTGATACTGTCAGATAGACATCTGTAACTCCGAGCATCCGACACCGTGATGCGAGAATCTCCGGGGTTTCAGCATAGACCCGGCGACTGGTTTCATCAATATAAACCCCGAATTCTTTGCATTTTGCGACGATTTTTTTCAGAGCTCCGGCACGCTCTTTCATGCGTGGAGTCAGCAGAACATCTCTGGCATCTTTGATGTTATGAGTTCGACAACCTGACGCCAGGCAGAACAACAAGATTAAACAGCCGGCAAAAAACCAATTAATTTTTTTCATAAATATATCTACTCCATGGTTTCACGTATTTTTTCAGGTAGCGGTGCTACCTTGACAATTTCATATCTGTTTCCATCCGGCATCGTAACCTCTGTTCCACTCCGATTGTCAAGCAGGCATTGACCGAACGGCGTCTGATATGAAATGCGGTGCTTATCAGGATCGCCATCATGAGCTCCGAGCAGATAGTAGGTAACGACTTTGGTCTTGCTCTTTTCTTTAAGTTCAACCAGGCAGCCGACAACCACCGTATCATTAACATCAACCATTTTGAAATCTGTCGGCTGGATATTGAGAATAGCACTCTCCAGTTCGTCACGGCGTTTGGACAGGAAGTTGCGCCGCTCTTTGGCTGCATCATACTCTGAATTTTCCTTGAAATCTCCATGCGCCCGAGCTGTCTTGAGTGATTCACGATTTTCAGGAATCTGGACATTTTTGATATTGTCCAGCTCTTTGAGCAGACGTCGGTGAGAATTGAAAGAGGTTAATGTCGGCTGATGTTCAACTGGAGCACTCGGCTGGGTCTGTTTGCTCGCCGCAAAAATTTTCGCCGCCCCGCCGTTCTCAAGTGCATCACGCAATTCAGGAGAGGTTCGCGATAGTTTAACCAGCAGGCTCTGTTGCTCGCCGGACTCAAAAAATGTTCCATTCTGAAGCGCAACAACAAAACCGCCAATATTATTTTTGGCATTATCCAAGAGTATTTTTTGGAACTCGGCGTTATCGACCAGCAGTTTTTTCAAGTCGCGCTGGGCGTTGTCCCAGGCTTTCGGCAGGCTTGATTGCGATAGAGCTTTGATAACATCATTAATATTCAGGGTCGGCAACAGCGTTTTGCAGACCTTTTTGCGGTTACGCCATATCCAGAGCAGAATGTCGCTGGTAAAACTATGCCGGGCAAGAATCTCATCTTTCAGGAATTCATCATCGGTAAATTTGCAGAAAACATTCAGACAGCGCAATGGCAGATGTGATACGTAAGCCGCCATATATTCTTTATCAAAGATCAAACTGACCATACGGCCAAGCTCATTAAGGTATTTTACCGGCACTTTACCCCATACTTCAAAATTTACAAGCCTGATCTCTTCATTGAATTCCGGCAAAAATCTTACTCTGTTTATTAATGGAACAGTAGCTTCCGCCAGTTGGCTGTCATCCATAGCTGAAGCCATCATCGATAGAGCTTCACAGAGCATCGCCTCCTCTTTCAACGCGGCCGGCAGACGAATCTTACCAAAAAGCAGGTTCAGTTTCTCAACCTGTTCTTCCGGCAGACTCTTTACCTCTGAATCCACAAGAGCTTTTGCCAGAACGTGCAGTTCATGGATACTGCGGGCATCACCAACTCCGCGTTGGTTAGCAGCCGTAGCGGATTGGGTGGAAATATCCCACCACTTGTTAAATTCATCAGGGTTGAATATATTGGTCAGACTGCTCTTGGCTATCGCTTCTATCTCACTTTCCGTTATTCCACCTATCGCATGTTTCTGGGCGGATTCACGATATTTTGCCGATGAAATTTTACGGGTTTTACTGAATTCCGCCAGCTCCATTACTTTATGGTTGCAATCAAACAGGAAAGCAACATCAAGCACGGTGTCAAGCGGGATCGCATAGGCAGTTGTATTATTTATGCCCGCGACTGAGACTGAAGAAGAAAAACCGTCAATACTGTTGATCTTGCCCCATACCGTTGATGTCGGCAGATATATCAACAACCCAGTCTTAAGGTCGAGTAAAGTATGGTAACGCCGAGCGACATCAACCAGTTTGACGGTTGAGCCATGAACACCGATAGCACGCAGAAAACCGGTGCTGGTCAAAAACGGCGGCAGTAATTTTTTTATTCCATCACCGATGGCTTTTCTGACAATCGCACTGTCCGGAATTCCCCTTTCGGCCAGCAAGAGACACAATTCAGCACGATGTTCTGAAATATCTTCATCGTCCCAGCTTTCGAGCATAAACTCAATATTGGCAGGCATATCTCCGGAAGTAATATCTTCAACTGCCTTGATTCTTTCTATTATCTGCCGGGTAATTTCTGCGGCATCGCTTTCTGCCGCTTCCATCAGCAGATCTTCAAGTTTCATATCTTTCATAATATTTCCCCGATTTTTATTTATTTATTATTTTGGCTCAAACACAAAGGTATTGTCCCTACACGTCTGGCGGCACGTTTCGCGTCATGACGCCGGATGCGTTCCGCTTTGCGGGTAATCGCTGATGTCAACGATTTACAATTCAAATATTCATCTCTGGTAATTTCACAATATTTTCTCCAGAAATACTCTATTTCATTTTGGTCTACATAGGGTGAAGCAGCGAACAGCAACTGAGCCAGATCTTTGACCCGCCAACGCCGTCGTAAGCTTTTCTGCATCAACACCCGTTGCAGATCAATCATGTAAAGCCGATCCTGTTCATGTTCACGGATAAACATATGAACTAGGTAAAAATCCTGATGTGCCATGCCGTAACGGTGCATCTTGCCAATATATTCAGCGACATTATCAATTAATGCCCGTTTGCGTGTCGCATCTTCCAGTGTCGGCAACCATTCAGATACCCGCCGGTAATCGGTAATTCCCAAGGTTAAATTGCAGGAACAACCATCAGGCAGCTCTGCTACTGCCAAGGGAATCATCGTCGGCAGCTCATGACGGTGGAATGCTTTGATCGCTTCCCATTCATGACGGGCGGTAAAATTAAACGGTTTGAAACAGAGTCGGTTTTTCAGTTTTTCCTTAAAAGGAATTGGCAGATAACGCTTAATAAATACTTCAACCGTTCCCCCATCCTGCGCTGTCAGGAGACAACGCTCAGTGGCGCGCTCTTTTACCACATTTTTTACCGATTCACCGCTTAAATTCCACAAACTGTCAGCTGTCAACAGTTGATTGCTTTTCAGTAACTCTATATATTGACGATTGACCAGCATCCGGCCTTCGTCAAGTTGGTCAATTTTTATTTCCATGCGGTTCATCGCTCCATATGAATGCCGGACGACCGAACCACTGACTCGTCACCATCCAATAGCTGCACTGCATTTAAGGCAGATTCATATTATACTGTTCTGTTTAAAAAATTAAAAACAATAATATAATCCTAAACCGACAAAAGTACAATTACTTTTCATCACCTTAAATCACTATTTAGACGCTGCTCGAAAAGGTTTTCGGAATATCGAAACCTTTTCAAGCCGCGTCTGTACCTCAAAATTAAAATTTTGCGGCTTGTTTTTTAGCAATGTTTAACTTCAAAATAAAGAACACCACGCTTGCAATATGCCATCAAATATTTATAGTAAGAGCTTGGTGGGAGAGTTTTGAAATTGCCTCTTCAAGCGCTTTAAAGACAAAAGCAGGCTTAACGGCTGTTATAATTATTATGAAAACATCGAGGTAGCGAAATGGCATTAGTTAATTGTGACTTTTTTTCTGAAACATTGGGCATGAGTAGTTCAATGACGGTAATACTACCCCAGCAAACGCAGGGGCAGATTGGGTTGGACGGGGTTGCTGGAGATTGTCGACCACCGGTACTCTATCTGCTGCACGGATTTTCAGATGATCATACTACCTGGTTGCGGCGTACCTCAATCGAACGGTATGTCGCTGAACTTGGCCTTGCGGTAGTTATGCCTAATGTACATCGTAGTTTTTATACCAACATGGTGTATGGTGGTCGCTATTGGGATTTCGTCAGCGATGAACTACCACAACTGGTGAAAACTTTCTTTAATCTTTCCGAACGGCGTGAAGATACTTTTGTCGCTGGCCTTTCAATGGGGGGGTACGGAGCTCTTAAATTGGCTTTGAACTGTCCTGAACGGTTTGCGGCGGCGGCTTCATTGTCAGGCGTTACCGATATTTTCAATTGGGCAGAAACAACAGAGCGTGAAGATTTTAAATTTATTTTCGGAGAAAACAGTAAGATTCCAAATTCAGACAGCGATCTGTTTTATCTGGCGCAGCAGCTTGTCAATAATGCTACTCCGCTGCCTGCTCTCTACCAGTGTTGTGGAACAGAAGATTTTCTCTATGAAGATAATCAACGCTTTAAAGCGCATCTCGAAAGTCTGAAAGTTAATTTCACCTACAGTGAAGCACCGGGGAATCATAACTGGGCATTCTGGGACGAACATATCCAGAATGTCCTGAAATGGCTACCGCTGGGAAAATAATCCTCTGTTACTTATAGAATGCGTGGGTCTTGCAAAATAGCTTAACCCTTTAATTATTAACGATTTATATTCCTTTTTTATTTGAAAAATCCTCCAAGACGTGATATATTATAACTCTTTCAATGTCAATAACATACCACCCTTGAAAA
>JAKIUY010000101.1 GCA_021647315.1 Victivallaceae bacterium | reverse complement strand
TTTTCAAGGGTGGTATGTTATTGACCGTGAAAGAGTTATAATATATCACACCTTGGAGGATTTTTCAAATAAAAAAGAAGTATAAATCATTAATAATTAAAGGGTTAAGCTATTTCGCAAGACCCATAATATATTAACCAACGGAGGTCAACGGCAAAGTATGAGTCAAGACGAATGTTCTGAAAAAAACGGTTTTTTCAGAATAAAGAACTTTTTAAAACTAAACTATTACGGAGTGAGCAATGAAAACATTAACCAAACTAGCAGTCTTATTTATTATCACAATGATTTATGGAAATGCATTTACTCAGACCCACCCTTTTATGCTATGCAATGAAAGCATGTATGATGAGCTGCGGGCACGGGCATCACAAGAACCATGGAGTTCTATGAAAAGTGAAGCTCTAATTGGGGTGAACAGTACTTTCCCGTCATCAGGCACTGCATACGAAAAACATTATGCTATTAGAAAAATTACAATGTGTGGAGCTTTAGCTTATATATTGGATCCGGCAAATAAAGTCACTTATGCTCATAAAGTTCGCGACGCATTGCTGAAATGGGATGAAACACGTTTAGCTCTTGCTGCAATTGGGGTTGCCTGGGACGAAATCGTGCCTCCAGGTTCTTCTTATGTTACTTCTATAATTGCCATGGATATTATATATAATGATCTTACGGCATCTGAAATAAGCAGTATTACTGAACAATTGGATCGGGCAAGAACGGCATTCTATGGCTGGCCACTCAATGCTCCGGCAACCGTTTTAACCCATGATATTTTTACAGGAAGAGAGACGTCGGCTTACATAACCAAATATCATAATGATATTGATGAATTAATTAGACCGTCCGGAGTATTCCATGAAGGTACAGGTTATATTTGGAGTCGAGTAATGGGCGATTCCACTAGAGGCCCGGCTAAGGCTATGACGACTGAAGTATTGCGCTTTACAGGAATGGGTGATATTGATTATCGCACCTATCCCAGACTGCAGAAATGTCTTGAATCTGCTTATGTTATCGGCATGACCCCATTTAAAATGAACACCTATTTCGGCGATTCAAACAGTAAAGATCTCAGAGACTTTGCCAGTTGCAAATCATTGGCGGTATCGCTCTACTCCGAAAAAGCCGGACATTATAATGCTTGGCGTCGCTTATCAAAAACTCAGGACTACGACTCTTACGACATCTTATATACCTATATAGTTTTAACGCCGGCAATGCTGAATATCACTCCTGAAACCCCTAAAAGTGATATTTTTCTTGATAACGCCGCTGGATTCTGGGAAAATAACGCCAATGATAGTTCGCTAATGAGCGTACTGTGGAATATCAAAGATTATGGCTACACAATTTGGACTCATGGCCATTTTGAAAATAATGCAATTCATATTTCTGCCTATGGTGAGAATGTGATTCGCAATGCAGGCGATTCACTATACACCTGGAGTTCAACATTTGGCAGTCAAGGTAAAACCATCTATCAAAACTGTGTGACTGTCAATGGCATCAATCATAACAGCAGATATGGAGCTGGGGTCACTGAAGGCTTTACCGGTGGGCTAGTTGAATATGCCAGTGGTGATACTGGAACTGCAATAACAGGCGCAAACCATCTGCGTAATTTTATCATGGTTCATCCACAAGATAACAAACCCGGTTACTTTGTGACTTTTGATACTGTAACCAGAGAAAATAACGGTGATAGCTTTGAAATAAATTGGCATTCTGACTCTAATGATTGCACTGCGATCAGTACTGACACTGAATATAGGTGGAACGTCATCAAGCGTTACAGTAATAATGATGTCACCATGAATATTTTTCTCGGTACAGCTCCGGACAGTGTTTCAATTAAAGATGCCCCGATGATGACAAGTCGTTATGATGGTTATGTTGTCAAGTATATTGAGGGTAAATATTCGGTTAACTCAAGTCTTAAGAAAAATATTGTTACCATACTTTTCCCGAGTGATTCCACTCATACAAAAGCCAACATGACACGCATTACCGGCAGTGAATATAGCGGTGCTAAAATTGACAATGGTGATGGTATTGTTGATTACGCTCTGGAATCTTCAACTGCAAATGATGTCTTATACAATAATGTCTCTTTTAACGGAGCAGCTGCATTATACAGGTTCAACAACAATGACCTTAGCTTTTATTTTGTAAAAGATGGTATAAATTTTGATAATGACAGTGTCCCGCGAGTGGGATTTTCTTCAACAGCGGATGTAACTCTCTATATGGATGCGACTGAAGGAAATATTGTTTCCACCGGTGCGGATGTTACATTTTATTACCCTGCCATTACTGGTGTCGAAGTAGATGGAATAGCAAAAACAGTAATAGCATCAGGAGCAGACTGGGTGCGGGTAAATATTCAATCAGGGACTTATGACATCAGCTTAGAAACCGGTATTTATGTTCCTCCAGACGGCATTATTATGACATATTTAACAGCGGTTGGTCAAAATCATGCTTATGTTTTGACGGAATCTGATTCAACAGAACCAATATACGTTGAATATGGAACATCTACCTCTTATGGCATGACGGCAAGTACCGAAGATTATGAGCAGGCAAGCATTAATTATGTACATAATGTACGCTTAACGAATTAATCAGCCCATACCCTGTACTACTATCGCGTAAAGAGCGGAAGCACAGGCGAGTGGACTAAAAGTTATAGGTTTCTTACCGCAGCAGAGCAAGGAACCAGTTACCGTTTTGCCATTACAGGCGACAGCAGGAGTAATCCTGATAAATGGAATACTATAGTAAACCTGATAAAAAACAATAATCCTGAATATCTAATTAGTCTTGGGGATATTTACGAAAACCCTATTTATGATAACGTCAAAGATGAATTTTTTACCACTACTTGTTTATCTTTAATCGAACAAGTTCCGTTTTATAATTCATGTGGTAATCATGAAGCATGGAATCCCCTGTACGAAGCATTTACAGAGGATATTGATGGAGGAGATTTGGGCTATTACTCTTATGATTGGGGTGATGTTCATATGATTGTCATTAATACTGAACGTTCTTATGTTGTTCCCGGCGATCTTGAGGAAGGCGGAATCCAGTACGAATGGATTAAAAATGATCTTATGAATAGTACTGCAATATGGAATGTTGCTATCTCTCACCGTCCAACCTACAGTATTGGAGAGCATGGAAATGATGTCAATATGCAATATTTAAATGAACATGTATTTAAGCCTTATGGTTTGGATGTTACATTTGCAGGACATGATCATAATTATCAGCATCATGTAGATAACATACACCATTGGGTTGTTGGGTCAACTGGTCTGCTAAATGATTTTGGTTATGATCCATTTCCATTTACACTTTCTGCTATCCTTGATTATTCATGGGCAATTGTTGATGTTACTCCCACTACTTTTCACCTAAAAGCCTATAATAGCAACGGTTCAATTCTTGAAGATTATACAATTTCGAAAAATATAGATGGTTTTATTCAAGTTGCAGTAATTTCAGGCAGTGATGATGCTGAAGAATCTGAAGATGGTCTTTCTGTAAATTTGACCAGTACAGATTTAGAGTTAGTGTATGATGGACAAATCCAAAAAATTGGTATGCGCTTTCAGAATATCAACATACCGCAAGGTGCATTAATAACCAGAGCTTATGTTCAATTTACTGTAGACGAAATAGGTTCTACTGCTACAGCATTAAGCATTAATGGTCAAAATAGTGATACTGCCTTAACTTTTGCAACTATCGCAAATAATATATCCAACAGACCAACAACATCAGCCAGTGTTATCTGGACACCGGCAGCATGGAATACTATTGGCGAATCAGGCATTGATCAGCAAAGCCCTGAGCTTAAAACTGTAATCCAGGAAATTGTCGACCGTCCCGGATGGAGTGCAGGTAATGCTCTGGCACTGATAATCACCGGAAGCGGCTCAAGAGTAGCTGATTCTTATGATGGCAGTCCAGGCGGTGCTCCTAAATTGATTGTTGAGTTCTCGGAGAATAACACAACACAAAATCAGGCACCAACAGTCAATGCCGGCAGTGATATAAGTATCACATTGCCGATTGATACGTTAAGTTTACTTGGCACAGCCAGTGACGATGGCCTGCCAAATAATACATTAACTACTCTATGGAGTAAAGTTAGCGGTCCTGGAACTGTATCTTTTCAGGATGCGACAAGCCTGACAACTCAGGCAACCTTTTCTCTCCCCGGCATCTATCTGCTACAACTCTCTGCCGATGATAGTAGTTTACAGGCTTCTGATACGGTCACCATAACCGTGAATTCTGAACAGAGTGCGACGCAAACAGTTTTTTGGGAAGCTGAAAATATGACTTTATCCGGCGGTTATACCGTTGCTGATTTTACAGGTGCTTCAGGAGGACAGATAATTGATAATTCAGGGGGAAGTGGAGCAGCAGTTCAGACTTTTACCGGCACCAGCGGTACATACGATATCCAGGTGAATTACCTAGATGAAGATGATGGACAAAGCGCTTTTGAAATATATGTTGATGATGTATTAAAACACTCATGGACTGCTAATATTGATGATAATGAATGGCATATAAGTACCGTAAGCGATGTAACAGTCAATAATGGTTCTCAGATAAAAATCAGCAGTGTCAGGAATTTAGGAGAACATGCTCGGGTTGACTATATTAAATTTATTTCGGATGCTCCAGTTAACCAGGCGCCAACAGTCGATGCCGGCAGTGATCTAAGTATCACATTGCCGACCGCGACAGTAGATTTAGCCGGCAGTGCAACTGATGACAATTTGCCAAATAATACATTGACTACTCTATGGAGTAAAGTTAGTGGACCTGGCACTGTAACTTTTCAGTCCGCAACAAACCTGACAACGCAGGCAACTTTTTCTACCGATGGCACCTATGTTTTGCAGCTGACAGCTGATGATGGCTCATTACAAACTACTGACATCTTGACGGTAACGGTCAATCCGGAACCGGTAGCCCCCGGCTGGAATAACACTGCGTTTGCTCAGCAATCAGCAACCTTTTCAACTACGTTTGATCTAACCCCAAGTACCGCTAATATGAATGCAGTATTAGGCTTGAGCAACGGCAGTGCAGCTACCTGGGCTGACCTCGCCTGTATCGTCCGTTTTAACACTAGCGGTAATATTGATGCCAGAAACGGCGGAGCCTATCAGGCTGACAACAGTCTGGCATACATTGCCGGAACGGTATATAACGTCCGCCTTGAGGTGGATATGGCAGCTCACTCCTATAGTATTTATGTAACTCCAGCCGGTGGCAGTGAAGTTACGATCGGCACAGATTATGCTTTCCGCACTGAACAGAGCTCCATAACTTCACTGGATAACAGGGCTGATTATGCCGTTTCCGGTGCATTAACGGTGCAGAATTTCACTATAGATACTGCTGCCGGCACTCCGACTGGCGTCTGGAGTAACAGTTCATTTACAACGCAGAATGGAATATTCTCCGCAGAATTTGCCATGACACCGAATAGTGCAAACATTGATAGTGTGGTTGGACTGAGCAATGGCAGTGCGAGCAATTGGTCTAACCTCGCCTGCATCGTTCGTTTTAACACTAGCGGTACCATTGATGCCAGAAACGGCGACAACTATCAGGCTGATAACAGCCTGGCATACGTTGCGGGCACGGTTTATAATGCCCGTTTTGAGGTAAACATAGCAACTCATACCTACAGTATCTATGTAACCCCAGCAGGCGGCAGTGAAGTTACGATCGGAATAGATTATGCTTTCCGCACTGAACAGAACAGTGTAACAGCACTGGATAATTTTGCCAATTACTCAGCAGCCGGAACACAGACAGTAGAGAACTTCTCATTGCTTTCAGCTGCATTGACGACAACTACCGGAGTCTGGAGTAATAATTCAATTGTTGCTCAGAGCGGAACATTCTCGGCTGAGTTTGACATGACGGCGAACAGTGCGAATATTGATAGTGTAACAGGCTTAAGTAACGGCAGTGCCGCTGCTTGGTCCGACCTCGCCTGTATTGTGCGTTTTAATACTGGCGGTACCATTGATGCCAGAAACGGTGGCGTTTATCAGGCTGATAACAGTCTAAGTTACAGCACCGGGACTGTATATCATGTTCGCATGGTAGTTGATATTGCAGCTCATACCTATAGCATTTATGTTACTCCGGACGGGAGCGGTGAGATTACGATCGGCACAGATTATGCTTTTCGTACTGAGCAGAACAGTGTAACAGTGCTTGATAATCGGGTCGCCTACTCAAATACAGGAACGATGACAATAGATAACTTCACTATTAATCCTTAAAATAGTAATCTCAGCTTATCGCAACTGGCAGCAACAGTTTGCCGTCAGTTGTGATAAGTTTATTAACAATAACCCCAAAAGGATATTTAACCATGAAAATTTCACAACTCATTATTGGTGCATTACTTGTTGTCGGTATGCAGGCGGTGACTGCTGCCAGCGAACAGGTCGTATCACAACCTGATACAAAATCTGTAAAAAAAACCATAAAATACTGGGATACTAAGTCATTCGAAAAGCAGACTGAAAAATTCGCGGTTGAATGCGATGTAACTCCGAATATGGCAAATATGAATGGATTATTTGGGTTAACTACGTGGAGGCACATTAATGGCTGGGCGCATCTTGCTACCATTGTTCGTTTTAATCCAAAAGGCAAAATTGATGTCCGTAACGGCAAAGTTTATCAGGCAGAAAACAGCATGAATTACCAGAAGGGAGTTGTCTATCATATTCAAATGGTGGTCAATGTTAAAACTCATACTTACAGTGTCTATGTAACACCGGCTGGTGGCGACACAGTGACAATCGGCAGCGATTATGCTTTCCGCACTAAACTGAATCAGGTGAAATTTCTGCAGTTTTATGTTAACCACTCCGCCAAAGGAACTCTTGACTTAAAAAATTTCAAACTTATTAATTAACTATATTTTTCTAAACAATTTGTTTTTTCTCATTTAATCAAAAACAATATCCCGACAGGTAAATTCAAAACTGAATGCGGGTTCAAACGTAATCAAAGGTAGACAACAACGTGAAATTATCATCTACTATTATGGGAGCCATAGTGGCCGGTGGAATGCAATTTATGGCAATGGGCGGCGAGCAACCATTAACCTCACAGATTAAACAACGGATTCAACGGCAATTGTTTCCGTTGCCTAAAGAGGTGAAATTTGGACAAAAACTATTCTCATTTGCTCCCGGCACATGTCAATTAGCAATAACAACCAAACTCAATACCACTGAGCGACAATTTGTCAGTAACTTTAAACAGCAATGGCAGAAAAAATTTCACACTAGTCTGAAACAGAGTGCAAATACAAAAAGTAAACTACAACTGATTATTGTCAAAAGCGACAGCCACACGGCGGTTGGGGTTAATCTGAAAAGGATTCAACAATTGCCGAACTCAGCTCAGGCCTATACAGTTTCAACAGTCATAAGTGATGGAAACCTGAAAATCTATCTAATTTTTAACGATTCACCTGGACTCTATTATGCTCTTGAAACATTTAATCAATTGCTTGCCGACGGCAGCTCCAATAAAAAACTGGTACTGCCGGCAATCACGATTACTGACTGGCCTGATATCCGCTACCGTGGTATGTGGGGAGGTGTACGCTACCCAACCGGCAAACTTATGGCAAAAGAACTGGCCGATTTTTCTGCTATGAAACTTAATTACTGGGAACGCCCACGCATGAAAGTTATGCTTAATTCTCAGAACCAGGTCTATTACAATGCACTAACTCCGAAATTATTGACGGCTGCTGAGCGTTATAACATAAAACTTGAACCTTATATTACCCATCTCAGTGGATTATTTTCCTCGCATTGGGCTTCGCACCTCGGGAAACTTAAAGATCAATTAACTGCTAAAGGGACAAAATCTTACGGTAAAGTATGGTGTTGGCATAAAACTGAAAGTCAGGAAATGCTTTATCAGATGATGCTGAAGGCCGCAGGTACACCGGGGCTTAAATCTCTCAGTATCTGGCTCAGTGAGTGGGGGGGGACTGCCTGCCAGTGTGATCAATGCAAAGGTAACGTCCATGATTATTTTATTATGGAGACAGCGAATATACTTAAAGCCTATCGCCGGGTTAAAAAGAGTTATCCACACTTGCAGTTGACTATTTTGACTACTCAGACATCATATAAATTTCAGGACGAAATTCTAGCGATGATTCCACCTGAAATTCATCTTGATTTTTATGGCGGCAGCGGTAAAGGTAATACCTATCAGACAACAAACCAGTCGATACTGGCTGGCTATCCGGTTGAAAAACTTCTTAAACGTGGTTATAAACTGGGAGTTTTACCTTTAGTAATATCATCTCATGCGCCAGCCATCGGTCAATTTCCATTCTATACGCCATCACTGATAAAAATGCGGATGTCTGAAGTCTACCGCAAAAAACTTGAACGTGTCATTGCTTACCTGCCCTATAACCTCTATCAGCATGATATTAATATTCAGGCGGTAGGCGAATATGCCTGGAACTCAAATGGACGTTCATTGGAACAGTTTGCCGTATCTTGGAGTGCCCGGCAAGATAATAAATATCCAGCAAAAACCGGGAAAATTATTACTCTGCTTGATCACCCAGGGCGTATATTATCTATGGGCATTCATGCCGATAAATTCAGCAATCCACTGACACGACTGGTTGACCGATTATTGGAGGTTAAATCAAAATACTCCGCTTACTTCGCGTTGTTGCAAGGTATCGATAGCAAAGACAAAGTAACTGCAACTGAAAATTTGCTTAATGATTGCCAGCAGGCACTGAAGCTTGCAACTCAAACTGGGAATCAACGTTTGATTGCAGCGGCAAAACTGCTCCGGCAATGGATGCGTATTCTTCACGAATATGCTAAATTCAATGCGAAGCCTGATAATAAGCAATTAAGGGACAAAGTCAAACAGCAAATTGTCGTTTATGTTAGAGAGATACCGCAACTGTGGTTAAACTGGATTCAGCACGAACAAATACCGAACAAACGTCGCAAAAAATATATTTTCAAAAAAATGCAGAAAATTATGCAGATATTTAAACGTTTAGGCCAAATGCCGAATGTCGACCATCTGGCAGACTCATGGCTGAAAAAATAGGTTAAACAACTCAACCCAAACAAGTATATAATACACAAATGCATTCTTTTAGCTAGTATTCAGTGCGTATTTAAGTTCAACTGCGCAGTTTTTTAATATCTTTTAGATTGGCAAACAGTATAAAACAGAAGATAGTACAATCAAGAAAAATTCGGCTGGTTTATTGCAAACAACAGACAGTAAAAAAATAAATATTTAACAAATCAACAAAAGGATAATTTAGACCTATGCTTAATCTATCAGTGAGAAATAGAAAAGAAACATCAACGAGAAGCGCAGTCTTTACTGAAAAATTAAGTAATACAGAGTGGGTCGCGTCAGAAACGGTTATTATAATTATTGATATGTGGCAAGAAGTAGAATTACAGCAAATAAATGAACGTACTAATGAGATGGTACCGCTAATGAATTCAATGCTTAATAGTCTTAGGAATAAAGGCGTACTTATAATTCATGCACCAAGTGAAGGAATAGATTTTTATATTGGTCAAACTGCTCGCTTGAATGCAGAAAATACAGCAAGTGCAAGCAACTTTCCGGCAGGTCTTGAGCAATGGAATTATTGGATAAGTACTGCAGAGGAAACAGCTGGTTATCCTGTATCCCAAACAGTTTGTCCTCCCGTAGATGTACATCAGCATTCAGGAATTGGCATACACGACAATGATGCAATATCCACAAACAGCAGAGAAATATGGAATCTTATGGAATTGCATGGAATAAAGAATGTACTCGTAGCGGGTATGTTTTCAAATGTATGTGTTGCGGGAAGACCATTCGGGCTTAGAAACTGGGTGAGATATGGCAAAAACACATTACTTATTCGTGATATGACTGATGTTTTATATGAAGATGATCTGAGTCCTTATATAAGTCATTTTGCAGCTAATGATTTGATGACAAAACATATCGAAAAATATATTTGTTCCAGTATATTATCTTCGGATATAACAGGCACATCGCCATTCCAGTTTAATGCTGACGGCAAAAATTAATAGTATTAATTAAGATTTTTAGGAGAAGTTAAAAAATGAAATTAGTTTTATCAACTAGAGTATTCAATCACATTGAAATCAATTGCCTTTCAGACCTGTTTCCACTTATTCGAAAAGCTGGTTTCAGGTATCTGGAAGTGGTAGACAGAACTGAGTTTGACGACAATGTAAATATACTGGATGATCTACGAGAACAATCAAAAGAGTATGGAATTGAAATACTCAACTGGCACCTCATACAATATTCACCCTTCCAGAAAAGCAAAGAAGCCAGCAGAATAGCCATTGACAGCATGAAATATTCTATGGATAAAGGCAGTAGAATTGGCGCAAAAAATCACGTCTTGCATTGGTATCAGCGTTTTCTGGATAAGAGTTATGATATTATGTGGCGTGATATTGTTGATGAATGGGCGGATCACGCAAAAAAACTTGGTATCCGTTTGTTAATGGAAACCGTTCCTGATAAAGCGAGTAACCAGCGTTATGTTTCATCATCAGAAATCATTAATTTTGTGCGAAGTTACCTTCCTGAGGTCTTGGCTATGTGCATTGATGTTAACCATAGTAACCTACAGGAAAAACTACCTAATGTAGTGCATAAAGTCAAAGACAGATTGATAAGTCTTCATATTTCAGATAATGACGGACATGAGGAAAAACATTGGCTACCCGGACAAGGGCTAATAGACTTCACCTCGTTTTTCGAAAGTCTTGAGGCAATAAAATTTGATGGTATGCTTGTTATGGAGGTAAAAAAGTGGTGCAATCAAGAACTTGGCTTAGCAGAAATAAAAAGTCTTTATGAGTTTGGAATAAGTTTGCTGGAAACAAAGAGACCTCATCCTAATACACCATTACTAATAAAATAACAGGGTATGCACTTGACTCAACCACAAAAAGCTCAACTAGTTGAACAAAAAGCAGTTACAATAGTTACGCTATTTTCTTTAAAATCTGCTGCAACAGGCGTATTATAAGCGAGTTGCAACGTATTTGGTTGAGTCAAGTGCATACCCCCATAAAATAAAAAAGGATTAAGCTATTCTGCAAGATCCGAAAATTTAATAATAAGGATATATATATGAATTGGTTTAAAGAAAAACGTTTCGGCATGTTTGTCCACTGGGGACTCTATGCCATTCCGGCTAAACATGAACAATACTGGCAGCGTTGGGATATCCCGCGTAAGGAGTATCTGAAGCTGGCAAAACAGTTCAACCCGCAAAATTTCGATCCGGCGGTATGGCTCGATCTGGCAGAAGCCGCCGGGATGGAATATCTGGTGTTTACCGCCAAGCACCACGATGGCTTCTGTATGTGGGATACTAAACAGACTGAATTTAATATTATGAACTCACCGTATAGCAGAGATATTCTTGCCATGCTGGCGGATGAATGTCATAAACGTGATTTCCCATTGGTTATCTACTATTCAGTTGTTGACTGGTATCAGCCGACCTATCCGAATATCGGTCGTCACCATGAAATTGTTACCGATCCGGCTCAACATGATATGGCGGCCTATGTCGAGTTTGTCAAGGCACAAATCAGTGAATTATGCAGCAATTACGGCAAAATTCATGGTATCTGGTGGGATATGAATGTCCCTGAATATCAGGAATCGTCAATTCATCAGATGATCCGTAAACTACAGCCCGAGGCAATAATCAACAACCGTGGTTTCGGTCCCGGTGATTTCTCTACTCCTGAACGCGAATGGGATCCGGAAGGGGCGGACATCGGTCATCAAGGGCATAAATACAATATGCTTGAAGCCTGTCAGTCAGTCGGACTCAACAGTTGGGGCTATAATGACAATGAAGACTATTACAGTTCCTGTTATCTTATGGAATGCATCGACCGGCGTCTGGCAACCGGGGCAAATTATCTGCTTAATATCGGTCCGGACGCCACAGGCACTATTCCCGCCCAGGCAACTGATATTCTGCTGAATATCGGTAAATGGCTCAAGCCGGTAAGGTCATCGTTTGATGCTGTAGAGACAAATATACTTGAAGATAAATCGCTGCTGGTGACGCAAATGGGTAAAACGCTTTATGTCCATTGTCCTACATCGCTTAATTCATCAACATTGGAGCTTAAGCCCATCAAAGATACTCCAGCCCAGATATCCCTGCTCAATACGGGACAGCTACTGGATTGGACATTTATGCCGATAATCCATAATCAGGATAAAACAGCCTATCTTCGCATCAAAAACATTCCAACTGAAGATAATCCAGGCCCGCTGGTATTGAAAATTGAATTTAAATAACATCGACAATCACTTCAGGGAAATCAAATATTTAAAAAATTAATATATATCAGCAGTGGGCTTACAGACGTTATTTCAGGCAGTTTAACGTCACCTATTCCGATAGCTGGACTTTCCACGGCAAGCCGTTCATTAAATGTCCCGTAGACGGAATTCTCAAAATCGGCAAAAACCTTGTTGCTGTGAGTGATATGCATTTTAATTCAATCGGAGTATTTCAGCCGGTGATAATTAATATTGCACCGAATGCAACTATTGAGATCGGCGATGATGTCGGCATGAGTGGCTGCAGCATCACTGCCAGAGAAAAAGTCTCTATCGGCAATCGCGTACTCATAGGCTCAGGCGTACTTATTTTTGATAATGATGCCCATCCAATCTGCCCGGCCAATCGGCGTTACAACTATGAAGGAGTTGTCAGTAAGCCCGTAATTATTCATGACGATACCTTTATTGGTGCCCGAGCAATTATTATGAAAGGGGTCGAGGTGGGCGAAGGATCAATTGTCGCCGCCGGTAGTATTGTCACCAAATCAGTGCCACCGTTCTCTATTGTCGGCGGTAATCCCGCTAAAATTATAAAAACCAACATAAAGGAAATTAAATAAAATTATAATTAATCAGTCAGAGTAGCTTTGTATACTTTTAGCGGGAAGAAGCTTAACTTTTTTCGTGATGATGGTAATACTGGGCTGCCCTTTTGTAAGTTGTAAGTTGTAAGTTGTTGGCTACTAGAAGTAACCGGCAATTTACAAAAGGACAGAAACAGCGTTATCAGGGTGCGTGAAAAGCTAAGATTTTAACCATTTAAAGTATAACTTATAGGTGTAGCTCCATTGCAGCTTATACCGAGAAATATAAAACTTCACCGTCTAACTAGGAGACCACATGAACAGTCCTATAATTGTCTTTCCCCGTGCAAAAACAGCAGCAATACAACAACGCAAATTAGAGCCACCAGGTATGGGTGAAGTTTTGGTTAAAAATCATAAATCACTCATCAGCATTGGTACCGAAATGACCGCATTCTGTGGAGTGTATCCCCCCGGCTCAGTCTGGGAAAAAACGTTCCCTTTTCCTTTTGATGCCGGTTATGCCACAGTTGGAGAAGTGATTGAAATAGGGTATGGAGTTGATGAAAAATGGCTGGGAAGAAGAGTTGGCAGCATGGCTCCACATTGCCGCTATGCAAATGTTCCGGTCAAAGAGCTACGCTACATCCATCGCGATGAAGTGTCAGATGAAGAGGCAGTATTTTATATTCTTGCCCAAATTGTCATGCGCGGCATTAGGCTGTCAAAAGTTGGCTGGGGTGACTCCGTAGTGGTGTTCGGCATGGGAATGTTGGGGCATTTTGCCGCCTGTTTTTGTCGTCTATCAGGAGCAAAACCGGTAATTGCCGTCGATACAGCCGAATTTAGACTAGGGTTACTACCGGCAGACAAAGCGTTGATAAAAGTCAATCCACTGAAAAGTAAACTCTTGAAACAGGTCAAAACTCTGACCCGTGGTAGAATGGCGGATATTGTCTTCGAGGTAACTGGCAATGGTAAATTGATTCCAGATGAATTCAAAGTACTGCATAAGCAGGGGCGTTTTGTTGTCATGAGCAGTCCAAAGGAAAAAACCTTGTTTGATTTTCATGATCTGTGCAATTCTCCAAGCCATACTATTATCGGGGCGCATAATTTTTCCCACCCTGAATTTGCGACACCCGAAAATCCCTGGACTGCAGAACGGCATTGTGAACAATTCTTTGATCTGGTCGCAGATGGTGAGCTTGATGTAAGACAGATGATTACTCATCGTATCAATTTCAAATCAGCACCAGAAATTTATAATAAACTATTAGAAGACCGCTCCTCATATATGGGGATAATTATTGACTGGGAGGATGAAAAATGAAAAAAATAGCAGTTATCGGGTTCGGCTTTATGGGAGTAGTTCATGCAAAAAATGTGATTACAGCTCCTGACTTGAAACTTTGTGCCATTATTGACAACCGTGACGGCGATATTTTCGCTGGGATTGAATCCACTGGGAATGCTGGGGAACTGAATCTACCATTGGAAAAACTCAAACAAGTACAGGTTTATAAGACCTTGCAAAAATGTGTAACTAAACAGCAACCGGATGCCGTTATTATCTGCGTACCACTGTTTCTCCACTATGAATTAACCAAGCAAGCATTAAACTTAGGGTTAAATGTATTACTGGAAAAACCATTTTGTCCTGTGCCTGAACAGTGTCAAGAACTAATTGAATTGGCTCACACCAAGCAGAAAATATTAATGATAGCTCATTGTGTCAGATTTGCTCCCGAATGGCAATTCCTCGCAGAATGTATAAAAAATCAACGTTATGGTGAATTACAACTTATATCTACTTCTAGAATAGGGGGAGAACCAACTTGGGGTGTCTGG
Organism: Victivallaceae bacterium; assembly: GCA_021647315.1. Taxonomy (GTDB): domain Bacteria; phylum Verrucomicrobiota; class Lentisphaeria; order Victivallales; family Victivallaceae; genus JAKIUY01. The sequence goes on along the minus strand of JAKIUY010000101.1, from coordinate 3,005 downwards.
CAGGATGAAAAAACCAAACAGTACTGTGGTGGCTCATTATTGGATCTATTGATTCATGATATTGACTTTACTAACTACTGCCTGGGATTTCCAGCAACGATAAACATTAACCTTAAATGCGATGAATACTGGGAAATCGCCCTGAACTATCCCAGTAGCCCAGCTAAAATCAGTATCAAAGGCGGTTTTCTGCATAGGCATTCAACATTTGAATCAACCTGTGCGGCAACTTTTGCAAACGGTAGTATCCGTTTCAGTTCACTGGAGCCAGGCGTAATTCATGTCGGTGCCGACACCGGAACTGAAACCGTAAACGTCTCCGGCGATGCCTATTGCAACGAACTTGAATATTTTATTGGATGTATCAAACACCGTTTAAAACCAGAAAAGTGTCTGCCTGAATTCTCAATGCAGACCATTGAAGTGTGCAATAAAATATCGCAAAGCATTTTGAATTGATTTAAACAAAATACAAAAATCGGCTTCGGAATTTATCTGAATAACAATGATGGTCAAGGCTTGCTAAACAGTACTTTTGTAATGCCTAACTCTAACCTTCAGCAAGACAGCTGCTCCTGCACTGTCAAAAGAAAACGACGGCGAGGTAGCATCCGTCATATGGGGCAACTATGCATCTAAGCACAACGAGTAAAAGTTAGACGGTGGTATTGCATTATTTTTTTTAAAGACGACTTGCTTTTGGAAATAAAAGCAGGTAAACTATAACAAGAACTGAATCGAGTAAGTAGCAAGATGGCAACAGGAATGGTTGGTGGCGGTATAATAGCAACTGAACATTTGATTGAACTTGGGCATAGAAAAATAGCTCATATAAGCAATGGTCTTGACTATGCTTTTTCAAAAAAACGTTATGAGGGATATTGTTTAGCAATACAAAGTGCAGGCTTGGAAATGATAAAGCCGATTGTTTGGAATCACGGATATCAATTACCTGATGATAATGATAGAAAAGAAATTGAAAAACTATTGGAGCAACATCAGCCGACCGCAATATTTTGCGGTAGTGACATTCTGGCAATGAAAACTATTCAGTATATGGCTCAATTAGGAATAAAGATACCCGAAGAACTTTCGCTTGTAGGTTATGCTGGACTGAATTATACAATTATGTCAACTCCGCCGCTAACGACAGTCAGACAACCATTCGTTGATATGGGAGAGAAAGCGGCCGAAGTATTAATTGGCGAAATAACTCGGGAAGTTCCATTTCAGGACGTAAAATTGCCGGTTGAATTGGTCGTACGCAGATCGACGGCGGCAGTTAATAAATTATTACTTAAGATAGTTTCTTAATAAAACTCAGGATGACTAAATGTCTACATGTAACGAGAGAAAAAATAGACCAAATATTCTGTTTATTCTAACGGATGACCAGCGATTTGATACCGTTGCCGCCTTGGGCAACCCACATATTCACACACCCAACTTTGATCGCTTAGTGCAGGAGGGGTTCGCTTTTTATCGCAATTTTTGTACGACGCCCATCTGTACTCCTGCCCGTGCTGAAATACTCACCGGCTGTACATCTTTTGCTAATCACGTGCCATGGTTCGGGATGCCTATTAATCCAAAGCTTACGCTCATGCCGCGCGCTTTTCAGGATGCAAAATATCACACCATACATGTGGGCAAATGGCATAATGACGGTCATCCAGATAATAAAGGTTATGACTATGTGCGTTGTGTACATACTGATAATTTGAATAATGTTACAACGCATGGTCACTATCAGCGTTTTCAAACACCGGAAGGAGAGATTGCTGGACATAGTACAGAACTATATACTGATGCAGCTATTGACGCTATTGAAAAAGCTCCTACCGATAAACCATGGTTCTGTTATCTTGCGTATCTTGCACCACATGATCCACATGACTCGCCCGAGCCATTTGCTTCCATGTATGATCCGGGGAATATTCCTCTTTTACCAAATCATATGCCTGAACATCCTTTTGATAATGGCACTATGGTTATTCGCGATGAACTGCTTGAAAATTGGCCGCGCGAAGAGGCTGCAATGCGGCGTTACAGGGCGCGTTATTATGGTATGATCAGCCATCTGGATCATCATGTGGGACGTTTGCTCGGGATGTTGACCGCACGCGGGCAGCTTGATAATACGGTGATCGTTTTTACTGGTGACCAGGGGCTGGCCATCGGTAGCCATGGGCTTTTAGGCAAGGAGAATATGTACGATCACAGCATCGCTTCGCCACTTATTTTTCGCGGTCCAGATATCAGGGCTGGTGGAAAGTCCACTGCAATGTCCCATCATGTAGATATTTTTCCGACCCTTTGTGACCTTGCGGGTATTTCCAGACCTGCATCTGTAAAAGGCGGTTATAGTTTGCGTCCAATTTTCGATGGTCAGAAAGAAAGAGTAAGAACAGAGGTCTTATGTGAATTCTATAGTCCTGAAGAGCCATCCAGTGAATTACGACATTGTCAGCGCGCAATTCGTACTGAAGAGTGGAAACTATGCTGGTATCCACTAATTGAACGCTACACACTTTTTGATTTAATTAATGATCCTTATGAGTTGACAGACTTACTCGTTCCATGGCGCTCTCGCCGTCGATTGGCATTGGAATCAGGGCAGCAGGTATGGGTGAAAGATTCATGGGCCGCACGAGATGTCAGGCCGCTATACACAGATTTGAAAATTCGGAATATTACAAATGACCTATACAAACGTATGATTGCACAAATGGAAATAAACGACGATCCGCTGCTTACACAAAATAAGCCTTTACCTCCTTTGGGAGAGATGTCTACCAAAGGGGATAAAACTGCTATGGAAAACGGATAAACTAAAATAAAATTCAGGGAATTATGAAAAAAACAATATTATAGAGGCGGTAGTGTCAAAAGCGGCATGAAAAAAGATGAAAGTTTTTCTGGTGTCTTTTAAATGATGTTGAGTATCATTTCGCAGTCATAATTCAAGCGGAAAATCAGCATAAACCGCTCGCAGGCTCGCTATT
>JAKIUY010000100.1 GCA_021647315.1 Victivallaceae bacterium | reverse complement strand
TGTTGACTTAATTAAAAATAATGGTAATGTAGAAAATTGTAGTCTTAATGAGAATCCTTCAATTGCTAAAAAATGAGATTATAAAATACGGGGGCATATTACCGTCAGGGAATATACCCGTATTTATTATAGTACTTATGGAATTGAGATGTCCTAAAAAATCGGACAGCTGAATCAAAGCTTTCACTTTTTAAAACAAAATAAATTTTCGGGATGGGAGGTTTTAAATGTGGGGCCGACCGCCGGGCGGCGAACAGAAATATTGCATCGAAGGTCAGCTTATTCTTTTCAATAAAGATGTCACCTGTATTATGATGGAGTTTTATTTGGACTTCTTCTTTGCTTTCCGGTTCTTAGGGGGATCACAAAACCATAAAAAGGCCACAATGGCAAATATCCATAGACCACCGGGAAGATATATTCCAATGATGATGCAGATAATCAACCAGACAAAAATCTCGAAAATATTGGATATTTTAATCATGATAACAATATAGGCAATTGCAGCGGGTTTTCAACAAAATTGAGTAGATCGTTTGAAACATCCGAAAAAATCGGACAGTTGAAAATAGTTTGCATTCAGGTGAAAAAATCACTTTGCTCAAGCCGCCTGACGGGAAACCGGTTTTTACTGCGGTATTTTTCAGCAAATAGCAGGTTGATGAATGAAATTACGACAACTTACAGGAACCCCGCTTCTACATTGCAACCCATCCCGAAGGAATTCTATTTGGACTTTTTATTCTTATGGTGTGAGTTCGTGGAATGTCGGATTACAATTTATCGTCATTCACCGGTTGGACTGAAATTGTGAATTTGATATTTTCGCCGGTGCCTGCTGGAATAGTGATTGGTTGGGTCATCCATTCTGAACCATTCATATTGATACCAGTTGAACTCCAACGGTAGACGTTCATAAAGTTGTCCGGCAGCTTAAAGCTTACCATGTTACCATTGGTTTTATTCAACTCGCTGTATTCACGACCTATTACTCCTTTTATAGCTTTAGGCATACAGATATACTGTTTAAATTTATCCGGCAGATTTTCTGCGACAAAAATAGAATTACCCTGCTTCGTATAATTGATATTACCAGCGGTCAGGCTATACCCTCTTGACGGCAGCACATTGTGATTCCAGTAAGAAACCGTAACCGGTAAGGGCGTGCCGTTAATCAACCTGACATTTATCTTTACAGTGCTGCCATTAGCAGGAATCGTATAAGTTTTGATGATGCGAAGAGCTGGTAAACCTTTTTTAAATTCACCGACATACTCTATAATTGCCGATTTTCCATTATTCAAACATTTAACCAGTTGCATATCACTAATCTGATCTCCACTCCAGCGAGAGCTTGTCGGCAACCACAGCAGATCCATGCAGAAGCCATCGCTACTGAAATTTTTACCGCCGACAAATTGTCGTTTTTTTGCTGTCCAGCTGATAATCCTACCACCGCTTTTGCTGAAACTGACTTTTTGGGTCGGCGTACTGACATTCAGAGCAACAGTCGCTTTACCGCCGAAATCAACCTGACCGTAATTTATGGAGATTTTTCCTTTAGTGCCAAGTTGTAATTTTGCCTTGTTACTTCCGGCGAGAAATTGCTTTTTTGCCAGTTTAAAGTCATTGCTTACAGTACTCTGATTAATTTTCCGGCAACCTGCGATACGTTTGGTATCGGCAGTAACAATCCACAGTCCCGGACTGAATTTTGCAACCGCAACGGTTGCCTTGGCTGAATTAAGTGAAAAATAGGTTTTACTGACCGGATTCACCAGATATTTTCCGGTAAGCTGTCTGCCAGTGATTGCCACGAAAGCACTATACTCCTGATTAAAATTCAGGATAGTAATCAACGTCTCATTCTTCAATTTATGTTGGTGAAAGAACAGGGCAGTTTTCCAGTCCGGCTGTGATATATCAAGCACCTTGAAGCCTAGATTTATTTTTTTGCTTTTAAAAGGCAACCCTTTAACTTTAAACTCATTACTTGGTTTGCCGTCAAAATAGAAATCTTCACCTTGGGCAACAATGGTTAACCCTTTATAAAAGCCGTAAAATTCACCTTCATCAGTCCACATCATCCCCGGCCAGTGACTGATCCCGCCACAACCGGCGGCGGCGGTCCCGACTGTATCCATCACCATATCCTGTGGCGACTGGCGGGTTGCCGCGGCAAAAGTCCACCCGGCAGAGTTTACCGGCATGGTTTTTTTCGGGTCGATATATTTTGTCACTGCAAGCACACGTTGATAATAGTCCACTGGACTGGAGGTATAAATCATCGGTCCGTGCCAGCGAACAGCTTTATCATAGGCTTTATAGTCAATATGAGGATTTACTCCGCTACCTTGTTCAATTGCCAACTCCATCGGTTTTACTGCGGCCAGCATTTTTTCTACGGCAAAAACCGGCCGTGACAGCAGTTTCATGCGATAGGCAATATAGGCTTTGCGATACTTGCCTTTCAGTGCTTTTTTTGAAGGATTTTTCTTCAGACCAAGCTGTTCCGCAAACGTTGTAATCGTATTGACATCATCCAAGCCTAGCCAACCTTGCGGTCCCGCAGGCTCATAATCAAAATTAAAGCCGTCAAAATTTTCCGCTACACTTTTAAACAGGTTACGTTCGTATACACTGTTAATCTGTTCAGCCGCTTTAGCGGTCGCGGCGTCAAGTCCACCGTTAGCCATAGTTTTTTGCTGTTTGAAGCCACCGCTCAGGTATTTACCAAAACTACCGCCACGGTTGGCAATATTCCTGATCCCGGCTTGGCGCAATGCGTCGAATGCCGCTTTGCGTTCGGCACTGATCGGTCCGCCATAGTTGACGGATGCAGAGTTTATCCCCAGCCGGCGGCAGAAATCGGCAAAACGTTTATAGTCGTTATCTGGGACAGTATAGAGTAATCCGGCAGATATATTCCATTTAAATTTTTTCGGCAATTTCAATTTAGGGTCAATTGTACCGACAGTCTGCATATTACTGGATGCTTCGGCCAGAATTTCATCACCATATTTCAGATTCCAATAGACTTTACCAGTGAACTCAGCCGGCGGTTTAACCCAGAAATTGATGTAATAGTTATAGCTGTTTTTTACCACACGGTTTTTTATCCTTAAACTGCGGTTTTTTTCTCGGTTGAGCTGAATAATATAACGATTATAGGTGGTGCCATGATGTTTGACCTGCGCTTTTTTGATGTCTGAACTGAAGCTTTTATCCCGAAAGACTTGTGCGCCGAGAAAAGCTATTTTTTCCGGCAAGTCAACAGTCAGCACCACCGGCTTGACTATTGCGTCAGGAAATTTTATTTTATGGGTGCCCAGGTTTGTTCTGTTGGAGATATTAAACAGCAGGTGATTCTGTTCGCTGCCGATCAGATAAACCGTGTTATTGCGTCGCCGTTCAGCCGGCCATAATTCAACAGTTGCCGCATTGATTTCCGCCATAATAAAGGCACAGAACATGCCTGTTAAGATAATTGTTTTCTTCATTAAATAACCTATTATTAAAATGTTTATATTATAAATTTCCCAGAGATCAAATTTCACATATACTTCGAGCGGGAAGAAATTTAACTTTTTTCGTGATGATGGTAATGCTAGACTGCTTTTGTAAGTTATTGGCTACTAGAAGTAACCTGTAATTTACAAAGGGCAGAAACAGCGTTATCAGGGTGCGTAAAAAGCTAAGATTTCAACCGTTTAAAGTATAACGTCCACTGGTTGTTTAGGCACTGGCTCCTAACATAACAAATTTTGAGATGAAAACCCCACTTCCGTAGCGACCTGTCGCAGACAGGGAGTTTGAAGCGGTAGCTGTTGAGGTGCTAACCTGATTAGTATTAACAATCATGGCCAGTCACGTTTACCAGTACGAGTCCAATGATTCGATGCACTAGTGCCCTTCCCAAGTTTACTGTCAAGATATAGACTCTTCATGCCGGTTTCTGTTAATGCACTGTCGGCCATAACTGCACTGACATGGCCGTCGGCCCAGGATATAACACATCTGCGTTCATGTACCGGTCGTACCACATGACCGGACCCCGGATTGTAGGGATATGGATAGAGCAGATAACTGCCGGCCTCTACAAGTGATGGTTTATTGCGCTCTGCACTTGCACTTTCACCGAACATCACCGTGCCGGAAGGTTTTTTCAATTCAGCCAGTCGAGCCGGATGTTTAGGCTGCGTGAACCAATGGCGACCAATATAGAATGTATTATAACCATAAGACGGGAATTGCCAGAAATACCAAGTTTTTGCGGCAGGATATTTTTTCGCCTTTTTCCAATAAGCACGATTGGATCCGGCTCCTGCGACTGGATGATCAGGACGCCCCGGGCACATAAATGTCATGCCGCTGATATTATAATCCTTAACCAGCCGTGTGTCCCAGCGCCAGTACTCAGTATTATCATTGCCCATGTCACTGTAATACGGGGCATAATACTCATCACTGTCATCGACATACATCAGCATACCCAGTCCAATCTGCTTTAAATTACTACTACAACTGGCCTGTTGCGCCATGACCCGGGCTTTGTTGAGTGCTGGCAGTAACATACTGGCCAGGATGGCGATAATAGCGATAACCACGAGGAGTTCTATCAATGTGAACCTTAACGAGTTACGGCTTTTTTTTGTGTATCTTTTCATGTTTCCACCTCTTGTTTTTTATTACCTTAAACATGTAATTTTTTAAGTTTCTGTCTGTTTAAAATAGAGTTAAAATTATGGGAACCATTCCCATAACGGTAACGGTAACGGTCTTTCTGGCTCTTTCAGTCAAACTGACTGAAAATCAACTTGATTACCCACCTCCTTATTTAACTAATGGTTTCAATCTGAGTAAAGGACCTGAAATGGTTTCATCATTAGCCAAAATATAATGGGCCTTGATTTCTACATCTTTTGGCAATTCAATCAGCATGGGATTTTTCAGCCAGTAGGTTCCCGAAACATAATAACTACGTAAAAACAGCTTAGCTCCGACCAGTAACGGGCGTTTAGCGGTATCAATTGGCAAAACAGCAGTTATCCAGCCGTCAGTACTGCCCTGCTGCATCACCTTATTGTAAATATGCTTATTGTTACCAGTGTTGTAGGCACAAGCATAAAAGAAATGTACGCCTTTACCCGTATATGCCTGATTGTCAATTTTCAGCTGAATTGTAAACAGATACCGCCTGTTTTTTTTCATTCCGAGCAGAAATGTTGAATCCAGAAAAGCTTTTCCCTGTTCCGGCAATTCCAGCTTGACGATGTTAACACCCGCCTCCTGAATGACTGTTGCCTTCCCCTTACTGGCTTTATCAAAAGTAACTTTGTAGCCCACCGGCAGTCCATCTTTCCCCAACTTGGAAAAATCATGCTTGAGCATATTTTTCACTGTTCCGGTTTCATCTGCGGCAAAAGTTCCTGCGACCAGTGCTCCGGTAAACAACAAAACTAACGATTTCAATAAAATATTTTTCATCTATAATACTCCGTTTAAAATTAACAAACTAATTCTCTTTCTACCCGTTTGATTTTACTACCGGCGCGTTCTATCAAACGATGCGGCGTATAGATAAACGGGGCTGCTGTATCAGGCCGGTGCCAAGTGTCAGCTTTCAACATCAAGTTTAATGCAGCTTGTCCGATTTCATGATGCTGTACGTCAATGGTTGACAACGGCGGGGAACAAAACCGCCCGCCCGGATAACCGCCATGCCCAAGCACTGCCACCTGCTGTGGGATTTTTATGTTAAATTTATTCAAAGCCTGATAGACATGCAGTGCATAAAAATCGGAAAAACAGATAATAGCAGTGGGAAAACAGTTTAAATCCATAAATTGTCTAACTGCTACCTCCACCTTGTTATAATCATATTCACATTGCACAATTAAATCCGGATCCGAATCACAGCCTTGTTTAACTAAAAAGTCCAAGTAATTTTTATAGGAAAACCCACGGCACAATGGTCTATTGTTCTCATTCCAGATTGTCGCAATGCGATGATGTCCTTTGGCGGTCAGATACTTAATACCATCACTCCAGGCGGCATGTTCATCAGTACGCAGCACGGCAAAACCAGTATTATGGTAATCTTCCAGCGACGGATGAGGCATCACAACCGGCAAACCAGTTGCTTTGATAATCAGATAATCCTGCTCATCACCATTAATAGTATTGGCAAAATAGAAAACACCGTCAATTTTATGCTGCTTTAATTGAGCCACACCATCAGCTATTGACATCGAACGCAAAAACTGGAGGGAACACTTTTCAATAGCAACCCCGTTTTTTTTAGCCTGCTCCTCCAGCCCCGGCAGAATATAATTCCATGGAGCCTCAACGCCAGTAGTCTCAGATGGGATTAATGCTAAAAACTTCTTGCTTGATTTATGTGATTCAGGCGCAACAAATGTCCCCTTACGCGGAATTCTGACGACCAGACCGTCCGCCTCAAGCCGAGTCAATGCACTGCGCAAAGTGACCTTGCCGACATTAAGTTCTCGGGCAAAGTCCAGTTCATTGGGTAACTTTTGACTGGGGCGATATTTGCCCTGCGCTAATGCCTTTCGCAACTGTTGATAAATAATATCTTTTTTGAACTCAATGGACATAAGTAATTGCTTTGCTTTTATTATTGATACTATTACAGCTTTACTGATACTGTCTGACATTATTATAACATGAAAGAGATAAAAAAGCAACTGTTTATTGAAAAAACCTAATCTTTTTTTGATGATACCATTTTATCGCCAGCACGGGAACGTGATACCATTACACCGTCTAGTCTGAATTCAAGTTAAAACTGTTTTCGCCTGGCGATAGTGGGTAGGTATGGTGATTTATCACCAGTTCGCCTGCTACCGTTTGCGGCAGAGTTATTTTTACAATGAATTTACCATTAGATTTTTTATTATAGTACAGCTTTATTTTGCCTGCCGGATGAACTATTTCCACATCCAATTTTTTCAAAGTTCCCAGCATTGGTCTTATTTTAACTTGTTTAAATCCGAATGCCCCGGGTCTGATTCCGGCAACCGTCGTATAGAGGTGATATAATGGGTGAGCACTCCAGGCATGGCAATCCGAGCGGCTGGGTTCCGGTTCTTCCACTAGAGTCTTTAGTCCCAGCTCTTCAATTGTCAACCAGGGTTCAAGACGGTCAAAGAATGCGTTATCTGCCTGGATTGCAGAATATGTTTCAAACAGATAATGACTGAAATATACTGTTGTACGCGTTAAATTCTGTGCCTTGAGCAGAGCTTCGCCAACTTTAAATTTTAATGAATCATCTAAGTACCCGCTGAGAATTGCCAGACACTGGGTGTGTTCGGAAAAATGTTTTTTATCAAGCGTATCAGCAAAAAGTTCATATTGCTCATCGTAGAAAAAATCTGTTAATTTTTTCGCCAGTTGCTGTCCTTTTGCATGGTAAATGGCAGCATAATCATTATCTTCAAGCATAACATGAAGTTCTGCTGTCAAGCTCAAGGTATAAACGTATTGCCAATTAATAACCCCGCTGATGCCGAATTCTGCCTCAGGCGGCACCCCAGCACCATCATTTTGCCTCCACTCTGGTGTCCAATCAACAAAATTCCAATTGGGCAACTTCTCCAATAAGCCATCTTTATTTAGATATTTTGAAAAACTGTCAAGCACATATCTCACCGTAGGCAGTAACGTACGAATGAAATCAGGGTCTCCCCGCCATAATGCATAATCATAAACCATCGCGACCCACCACAGTGAGAATGGCGGAATAACCTGAGTTATACGACTGGGATAACGTGATTGAGTCAGCCCATTCGGCATGATGCTGTCAGTAATAAGTTTTATCGCTTTCCGGCTCGGTCTGGAGTCTGAAGCAATGGTGAAATTGGTCAGGATCTGTATTCTGGTGTCTCCGAGATACATCAGTTGTTCGTAGTAAGGACAGTCCATATATGTTTCATGCAGACACATCTGCAAAGTCCGCAACGCAACCCTGGGAATCGCATTAATCGCTGCGTTATCTGTGGTAAAGCAACCGGTATTGGTTAATGGATACCTGGTTTCAATAAAATCCAAAGCCTCAAGCGTTAGAATTTCAATACCCGTGGTGATGCTTATTTCAATATAGCGCCCGCTTCGCCACCAGGGGATGGTGTATTTGCGACTGGAAGTGCCATTGGGTAAAAATCGGTCCTTAATACCAATAAAATAACGATTATCAAGCTCATCACGGCAAAGCTTTGGTGAAAATGGCTTATTTTCGGTGAACAATGCTTCAGCCCAGGAAATTTCAATCTTTGCTCCTTGCCCTTTAGAGACAGTCAGTACCGGATAGCCACAGTAGTAATCAGCGAAATCAATTATAATGCGTCTAGTCTGATTGGGTTGAACAGTGATCTGGCTGCCTTGCAGCAACTGTTCCCAAATCGAAACTTCACTTGAAATAGTAGTGTCAAAGTTGATTTTTCCATTGAGCTGTTCTGAAACATAGCGAATTTTGGCTGTGGTGATTTTTTGTTGTAGCTGGGTTGGTAAGGTTGCAGGCGTTAACAGATAATTCGGGTGGTATTCATTAGTGCTTGAAACATCCAGACCATGTTCCAGAATGGTCGCATTTTTGGGATTTTTTAGTCCGCCTCGTTCGATTCCCCATGGAAATTTAGCCCCGTCGATCTCATATTCCGGCCCCGTCATGGTTAATTTTGGTATCAGAAAACGCATTCCGGTAATTTTTTGAGTTTGCCAGTTGGCTGAACCGGTATTTAACAATGCTCCCATCTCATTATCGGCTGCCAACATAAATCCATGCCGAATGGTCATTTGAGCATAAGGTGTCCATTTTCCATAGCTCCAGACCAAGGCGGTGAAATTATGTTGTCCTGTTTCCAGTTCAATTTCATAAGTTTCATAAAACCAGCTGTTCGGCGAGCCTCTTTCAGGACCTCTGCTAATCAGTTTACCGTCAAGAAAAAGTTCGTAACGTTGATCCGCAGTGACATGAATGAGGAATTTTTCAGCTTGTTTTAAACTGAAATGATTTGAATAGGCGATTCCGACCGGGGATTTAGAGTTAGCAGCTCCGCTGATCCAATGACATGGCCAACGACCACGCAGACTCCACCTGCGCTCTGTATCCAGATTTTTAAAAGGAAATTGGTCAATAATAACCTTTTTATATTTTATCACATTTTTACCCATTGTTCACTGTCTGATGATTGTTGTATGCCCTCTTCAAGTTTAATCATCGCAATACCTGCCGCCGCCGGAGTCGGCGCGGGTTCATGATTGAACATTGCTCTGGTAAAATCTTTTACAGATGCAATACAGGATTCTGCTAAGCCGATCTTATCAAGAATTTGCGAAGGTGAATAAACCGTTTTAATTCTATTACCTTTGAATGGAGCCTCTGCTTTATATAATGTAACCTCGCCACTTAGATTATTCAGCTCAAGCCGTCCCTCCGTGCCTTCAATTAAAAGTGAAGTTGCCGGTGAGTCGGCACTGCTGAAGTCGGTTGCGGCCGCCATCAGCATTGCACCGCTGTCATATTGCACCATATAAGACTTCGAGGTCATTGCAGTATAGGTAAAAGTGGGAAAGCTAACTGGGGTCAGCGGTACATCTTTGCCCGCCGGCAGTTGGTCGTTGACAACTGCGACAACTTTTTCCGGCGTCCCCAGAAGGCTGTTTACGTAATCGGTCATGTGGTGAATACAGCAGCTGAATGCCCGTAGCATGGCGAACAACGGTTGACCAATTGCGCCGGATTTCAATGTTTCAGTTAAAAATAGACATGACGGGCTGTAACGATAATTATAACCGACATTGAGTTCTTTGCCGGCATTTTCCGCCGCCGCCACCATTGCCAATGCCGCTTCGAGACTTGACGCTAAAACTTTTTCACAATAGACGTGCGCGGCGGCATTTAATGCCTTTACCGCCAATTTACAATGTGATGATTCCGGCGTTGCAATTGAAACAATATCCGGTTTGAGCTCCTGTAGCATTAGGTCAAAATCTGTGTAAAGCGGAATATGATGCCTAGCCGTGACACCCGGTTTTTCAGTTCGGCTCCATGCGCCGATCAATTCAGTATGTTCGGACTCAGTAAAAGCTTGCATGTGATTACCGCCCCAGCTGCACCCGGCAACCACGGCTTTTAGTTTTTCAGACATCTGATGTCTCCTTTTGATGATGAAATATTATGTTCTTCAACTACTGTTCAGATACTAGTTATAACTCATGACAACTTTACCTGAATTGCCTGATACAAAAATTTCAAATGCTTCCTGGGCCTGTTCAAAAGGTATCACATGGGTGATTAATTTATCGATAGCTAAACCTTTTGAATAGAGATCAAGCATTACAGGCCAATCGGCACTGGTGTAATACCATGAGCCGGTCATGGTTAATTCTTTTGCTACAAACATTGCCGACGGATTAATGGTTGCACTGGTGAATTCAGCAACTTGAAAGATCGTTCCCTGATGTTTTACCACTTCAACTGCTGAAAGCAAAGCCTCCGCTTTCCCGACTGCAAGAATTACAATATCCGCCCCTTTGCCGGCAGTCCATTCAAGAACCGCCTCTTTTAAATCCTGTTTAGATAAGTTTATTGACCCCACTGCACCAAGTTTTCCCGCAAGTTCAGTCCGGTATTCCACAAAATCAGCCCCCATAACCTCCGCCCCTTTGAAGGCTTGAACTAAAACATTACCCAGCCCAATCGGACCAAGCCCCAGAACAAGAATCTTTTTACCGGCTGTATCACCCAGCCGACGGCTGGCTCGAACCGGCACCCCGAGACCGTCGCCGGATAAGATTGCCCCTGTCGGCCAATCTATATTATCCGGCAAAACTCTTACCCCGTTGAGTCCCAGTTTAAAATATTCAGCATGACCATTTGAGGCATAGAATGTTTTATTCAGACATGCGGTCTCATAACCGGCTTGACAAAAATCACACCTGCCGCAGCCCTGGACGACACAGGCACCCACTCGCATTCCGGCTTTGTACAGACTATTAAGTGGTGCCGATTCTATAACTCCAACCACCTCGTGTCCGGCATTATACATTCCTTCTCTGACGACACCATGATCTTTAAAAGTATGAATTTCGGTGCCGCACAATGCGGAACCCTTTACTTTGATGATGACATGCTGATCATCACCTTCAGGTTTTGCAATTTCTTTAAAACTGGTCTGCCCTTTACCATCTAGTTTAACTATCTTCATTTTTTATTTTATCCTTTTTTTATTAGTGATGAAATATAACTTCATTTTGATTAAAAATATACCGGATTGCCGAAGGCTCTGTGCCCTGCTTCATCTATTAGTTCAACTCGCAAATAATTATCTAATTCCAATCCCGGAATCATAAATGTCTCATGAATACCATGGGCATCACAACTAATCCTATGAACCTCTTTGCCTTGGGATATAAAAACCATTTCAACAATTGCAAAAGATGATTCAGCCTCAATTTCAATTTTATTGTTCTTTTGTAAAATAGTCTGTGAACCCATCGTTTTGCCGTTTACCCGGAGTTCCAGACGCAAAAAACCACTGTCTGCGCACCAGACATCGCCAACCTGCAGATATTGATTAACATTGGCAACCACGGCATTCGCGGCATTAATAACGGTGACCGGGACACCATTCCCCATATTATTGGCGAACAGTCCATGAAACCCGGGACCATGCAAATCTCCGTTGCCAATCCCGAGGCACCGCTTGCCGGAGGAGAGTATGGTATCCCAGAGCTCAGTTGCCACTTTCACTGCATCCTGTTGTAGGTAGCTGGAAAAATTCAGTCCTGAAGCCTTTTCCACCTTGCTGCGAAGTTCTGAGTTTTTGCCAATTATTGCGGCGAACAGACTAAAACCGTGCAATATCTCAATCCCATCCGGGGTGAGAGCTTGTTTAGCAAAAAGATATTCTCCCTCTAATGCGGGATGAGCCAGAATTGAAAAATCGCCATATTGCTGGGCTCTTTTTAAAGTTTGCTCATTGCCCTCGCCAGGCTCCCATGAGTACGCATGGGCTTTACGTTCCTGCTGAACTATAAGAAAATGCAGGTTGTCCGGTTTGCCGCGATTGGTAGTTCCATGAATCTCACCACCGGGAACAATATTGGGAAAATCTTCATATTTATTTACCTGTCCGTACAGACCGTAGACGATATAATCCATTCTTGAACTGTCAAGCCCGTGGCGATTGATATAATGAACATGATGATCGCCCCAGAGCTGATGTGGTGAACAGGCAAACAGTGGAGCTGTAATTGAGCAAACCCCCGCGTCGTCTGTCTTGAGGAAAAAATATGTTTTACCGTTGATAGACGAAGTTACCGTAGCAGGCTTGCCTGAAAGTGGTTGACAGTGGGCTTTTCTGCCATTTTTCCATAATTCTGACTTTAACTCAGCTCCGTTTGAAGCGAGCGTCAACAATAGCTCTGAACCGACGGGCTCACTTCGATCAGCGGGTAAAGTTGTTTTCAGTTTGATGAATTTTTTATGTGAATTTGATAATGCATAAGAGCTCTGGGAAAAACAGCGGAAAAGATCATATTCGCTAAATTTATAATTGTTCGGACTAAGCCAGATGAAACTTGCTCCGGCAACTCCCTCATCAAGCTGGTTAATCCCGATAAAACCCAGTTTCTGATGTCGGTTGAGATGATACAGGGCGGTAGACAGATGTTCCTGCCCATTAATCATGCAGGTAAACAGGTCAACTCCGTTGAGACTGCTGATTTGAGATTCCCACGTTGCCAATGGCGGTAGCAGAGCTACCAGGCCACCATGATTTCTGACAAAAGAAAACAGTTCCAGATAGGGTAGCTCTATCGGTAGGCTCGAAAAACATGGAATTAATAGTATGCGGAATTTGTCGGGTAAAGCAAGCATAGGGCCGGGATTCAGAGTTTTTTCCGTAATAATTGCCGCAGGTATTGTTCTGCATTCAGACGTCCAGAATGATTTAACCTGCGCCTGCCACTCGTCCCATCCCCTGGGGGATGAAACTTCAGCTCCCATTACTACAAATGAACATTGCTGTTTTTGACGTGCAGCAATATTTTGCGCCGGCAGCACGGAGTTTTTATCGGCAAACAGATCAATTGTGCCGCAAAATGTCTCTTGGTGAAGGCTCATTATCTGATGTTCCATATTTTTTTTAGACGTTTAAACAACTCCGGCTTTATGGCAGTTTCAATCGTAATCGGTCCATCAAAGTTGATCCGTTGCAATTGCTTGAAAACCTCATCCCAGGGGATTATGCCTTCAAACGGAAATAGATGCTGATCATCATTTGATGTATTCAATACGCGACCATGATTGTCGGTAACGTGTATCGCCTGCCAATTAAACTGGCCTAGGACTTTAAACCATGGCTCAAGTCCGTCAGAAAGAAACGCGTGACCGACATCAAATATCGGTCGCAGCCATGGGGAGCTGATTTGCTGCTGATAATAGAGCGTTTCGGATAAATCCTGGCAGATATAGGGTGGAAGAACATTTTCAAGCGAAAGTACGATCTCTTCCCTTGCGGCGCATTCAATAATTTCCTTAAGGCTTTTCAGGCTCTGCTGCAGACGCGCCGGACGCTCTCCATCATCTTCGACCCGATCACCGCCGTGAGTCACACAATAACTCCCTCCAAGGGCTTTCACCGCCTGAATCGTTTTTTTGTTCCATTCAACTGCCTCCTCACGTTCCGCTTCATCCAATGCAGAAATATCATACGGCCCCTGCCAGGCGGGAGCGTGCAGCGAGGTAATCTTCCAGCCACATTTATCAGTCATACTCTTCAGCTGTGCCAGCTCTTCACTGGATGTAATATCGAGATATTCCGGTCGGGCATGAAGCTCAAAAGCCGTTATGCCAAAGGTGTCAGTTGAAGCGAAGTTATTGTTTTCAATATAGTGCTTATTGTCAAAAAAGCGATCAAGATTAGTAGAAAAATACATAGTTTAGCTGTCCAGATTAGAGAAACATTTCCAGTTCATGAATAAATTATCGGAGTGCCATTAAACACATCCGTACTGATACTATCTCAGTGCTATTGATACTGCCTGATACTATATTATAATGCAAAGAGATAAAAAAAGCAACTGCTTATAGGTGCTTATTTGTAATATTTTGTCATTTTCGGACAATTGAGCGCAACGAGAAACGAATATAATCAACCTGTCCCTTAAGGTGGGAATGCTCTCACATAATTGACTGACCTATTATCTTTTCCATTCAATGTTCCGTTTTTTTATTATCCGAGATTGCATAGAGTGATTTTGAACTATAGATTAAACAACAGAACAGTATATTTCCACTCAAAAAAAAGGGGCTTTGGTTATGGATAAACTCAATATAATTGTTTTCGGCGCATCGGGCGATCTGGCGGCAAAAAAAATATTCCCGGCACTTTTTTCACTCTACAGCCGGAGGCTGCTGCCGGAACAGGTCAATTTTTACGGTTTTTCCCGCAGTGCGTTTACCGATGAAGAATTTAGAGACCGGATTACCGCTACCTTGACCTGCCGTTATACTCCGGATCATTCCTGTGAAAAGTTTATGCATGATTTTCTGGCTCGTTGCTTCTATTGTCGCGGCGATTATAATGACTCCGCCGCTTATGAACAGCTTGAACAGCTTATGTGTGGCAAAGATAATGAGGACGACCATACTGCACTGCTGTTCTATCTGGCGGTTCCGCCAACCTTGTATGTAGATATTGCTACCGCCATGAAAGCTGCTGGTCTGGTACATGAAAATGATCTCCCGCACTGGTCACGGGTTATTATTGAAAAACCCTTCGGGCGTGATCGCGAAAGTTCAGATCAACTGACCAAACAGCTCGGCACGCTGTTTTCTGAGAACAACACCTACCGTATCGACCACTATCTCGGAAAAGAGATGGTGCAGAATCTGTTAGTGCTGCGTTTTGCCAATCAGATTTTTCAACCACTGTGGAATAGAGCATACATTCAACGTGTTGAGTTGATATGGTCTGAGGATCTCGGGATCAACGAACGGGGCGGCTATTTTGACCATTACGGTATTATCCGGGATGTTATTCAAAATCACCTGATGCAGATTATTGCTCTGTTGGCGATGGAAGAACCGCTCTCATTGAGTGCAAAAGATGTCCGTGACCGTAAAGTTGAACTGCTGCGGGCTATTGCCCCGGTGAAACCGGATGAACTGGTCGTCGGACAATATGCCTCGGCGATGTTCAACGGGGTCAGAGTTTCAGGCTATCTCGACGATCCGTCGGTACCGAATGATTCAATAACCCCCACGTTTGCCCGCATGACACTTTATATTGATAACGAACGTTGGCGCGGTGTACCGTTCCATATAACTGCGGGCAAAGGACTCAGCAGTAAAAAAACGGAGGTGAAAATCGTGTTCAAGCATGTAGGGAGCAATATTTTCTGCAATCTGGATCGTTGTCCGCCTTTGAATGAATTGATATTCAGGATTCAACCGTCCGAAGGACTGCATTTCAATATTATTACCAAGCGGCCAGGGACAAAAATAGATTTCACCACTAAGGAGATTGATTTGAGTTATCAAAATGCTTTTGCGGGCGAAGTGATACCTGAAGCCTATGAAAACCTGATTCTCGACGCGGTCAACGGCAATAAACAGCTGTTTATCCGTGAAGATGAACTCCAGGCCGCCTGGGATATTCTAACCCCAGCATTGCATCATCTTGAACAGCAGAAGATAGTCCCGAAACCCTACAAATTCGGCAGCAACGGAGTCTAAGCAAAGCTCCAAAACTCACACCATAAAAATAAAAAGTCAAAATAGAATTTCCGCAGGGCCGGGCTACAATACTCGCAAAAATTAGAGATGGCATCAAAATGGGTTTGAATATCCAATATCGAACATAACCGGCTTTGGCGGAACTGAAAAAGTAGCTTGCGATTTCTAAGACACGTTCGTAGTCACGTGCCAGGCGCATTGGCAAATAATCCCCAAAGGGGATTAGGTGGTATGCGCCAAGGATGTCGCCTGTTGAAAACCACGAAGTGAACTATTACATGAATATACTAATCCCGTGGGGATTAGCCCCGCATCTAAAGATGCTGGAAAGCACCCGCTAAAGTGGGAACCCTGCAAAGCAGGGCAAGCTACAAATTTACCACGTTTTGCGTGGCGAGCGTGTTTAAACGTTAGGGCTCACTCACCAAGTTATTTTTTTGTGGGTCCTTAGCATTGAACAGCCCTGGCACGTTTCCGCTTTCATTTTTTCAGATTTTTCAGCTCTTTTTTCGTCTCTTCCATCAGCAGCATAAAGAGTATATTATCTTCGAAGGCGGGGGCACTTAATAACCCCATGTGGGCTGCGCGCAGCAGAGTTATGCCGGACCAGTCAATCGGACTGCTTAAATAATGCAACTCCAGATTCCAGGCGCGAAGGTCAAATATCGCGCTGGAATTCAGCACCTTCCCATCACCGGAAGAATATTTAATGTTCTTAATCTTCCCGGTTTTACGATCAATATATGCCCTTCTGGTTGTTTTCACCGCATTACCAGCCACTAGATAAAGCCGTATATCTGCCGGCGGTGAAGCCTTGATTGACATTGCCCGTTGAAACTGTCTAGCCCGTTTTAGACATTTTGTCAAATGGTCAAAGGCTATTTTGCGCCTTTCACCTTTGCTCTTGACATCAGGCAGCATAATTTTTAAAGCATTAGCCTGATCCGGAGCCACCAGACTCCATTTCATTTTAAGCCATACTGCCGGATTAAAAATGTCTACCGGTTCGTTGTCGTCAGCATAGACAATTGATTTGCTTTCCGGCACTGGTAACATTTGGTAGTAGGTAGGTAACGTTCCAAGTGCAGCTGGCGGAAAAATACCACCTTTAAGCATTTCAAGAAATGTGTCAAGATAACCGGCATTCGGGGTGCCGACAATGATAACCCGATCAATATAGTTGCTGCCACGCCAGTCAAGCGTAGGCATGGATCCGTCTGCCGGCAAATCCTGATTGCCGTAGCGCAAATAATAACGGCTCACCAGCCCCCCCATTGAGTGTCCGATAACATCAAACTGAACATCAAAATTTTTGATACCATAACGTTCTTTATACTTCAATTGAAGATAACGCCGTTTGACCTGAATATATCTGTGCAGCCGCGCCGCGTTCTCCGCCAAGTCACGTCGCCAATCATAAGCAAAGAGAAACAGTGAATTAAAATGTTTACCTTTCGGCAACGGGCGATTAGCAGGGTGATACCCGCCCTCGACCAGAATATTGACTAATTTCTGATAAGCAACTACTTCAATCGGAATTCCGAGCACCATGATTTTAGCATCTTCCATCAATTCAGACGGGACAACATCATCGTGCAGTTGGCGCAGGGGAACTTTATAACCCATCGGATAGGTTAATTCGCGGATATCTTTATCAGAAACCATGAATGCATCGAGTGCCTGGAAATTACCCCAGACATTATGCTTGGTTTTGCGGTTTATCAGCTTTGATCCCATAAAACCATGAACCACAATTACCGGATTGCGTTTAATGCCCTCATAGTTGGCAGCATTCTTAGCAATTCTGCCGTAAACTGCATTGCTGTATTCAGCATTAGAGGTATATGAGCCAGTTGCTGAACAACCTGCCAACAGGCCAACAAGAAAAATTACCGTCAGAATGCCACATAAAAGTTTAATTTTTTTCATACTATCCTCATGTTAAAGTTATTTCATCACTCTATTGATACAATCTTAATATTATATAGCCACTCTCACATGTGTCCTAACAATTTTTAAAAAAGATTAAAAAGAGAGTGGAGCAACCTTATCCGTAAAGTATATTACGGTAACTCAAAAAAAGGAGGACTCCACAATGATAAATACATCGTTAAGTTTG